>DIYS01000142.1 GCA_002429115.1 Saccharicrinis sp. UBA6048
TTATTAGAATCAAACCACAACCTTTTCATAACTATATGATTTAATTTATATGGTATATCTTATCGCTTATTAGAATCAAACCACAACTTTATCATGCAGTTCATGTGTGTGTCGGTGGTATATCTTATCGCTTATTAGAATCAAACCACAACATATTAGCCGGAGGCGTTTCAATTTCGTTAGGTATATCTTATCGCTTATTAGAATCAAACCACAACTCATTTCCTTTTCGATTACTTCGTCGCTTTGGTATATCTTATCGCTTATTAGAATCAAACCACAACCGGCTAAATATTCGAGGTAATTTCATATCTGGTATATCTTATCGCTTATTAGAATCAAACCACAACAGCAGCAGCATAAGCAGCATAAGCATCAGCGGTATATCTTATCGCTTATTAGAATCAAACCACAACCATTTTACTTTTCATACCATTTCAAATTTTGGTATATCTTATCGCTTATTAGAATCAAACCACAACTCTATGCCTTTGCACGAAACAGTACATTTAGGTATATCTTATCGCTTATTAGAATCAAACCACAACATTTAAATAGTATTACCGATCCGTTCGGAGGTATATCTTATCGCTTATTAGAATCAAACCACAACCAATCTTATCTCCTAATAGAGTTTCATTGAGGTATATCTTATCGCTTATTAGAATCAAACCACAACGCCACACTAACCGGATCTGTAGAAAAAGGCGGTATATCTTATCGCTTATTAGAATCAAACCACAACCGTATAATAATCGATTCGTTTATGGAAAACGGTATATCTTATCGCTTATTAGAATCAAACCACAACGGGGTAGAGCGAGAAGAGTTAGAAACCTACGGTATATCTTATCGCTTATTAGAATCAAACCACAACAGGCTTGCTCCAAACACCACATTGTTTTTAGGTATATCTTATCGCTTATTAGAATCAAACCACAACGCACGACTTGATAATTTTAAACACAGTTTGGGTATATCTTATCGCTTATTAGAATCAAACCACAACTGCCGGAGGCGTTGTAAACGGACTTGTAAAGGTATATCTTATCGCTTATTAGAATCAAACCACAACTAAAATTTTTTTACTTATATTTACATCAAAGGTATATCTTATCGCTTATTAGAATCAAACCACAACAATTAATAAATCTCTTGATATTACCAAGTTGGTATATCTTATCGCTTATTAGAATCAAACCACAACAAACGGTGCTTTATCCCAATAATGATATAGGTATATCTTATCGCTTATTAGAATCAAACCACAACATTGATAGCGATATTAATGTGGGCGACGAGGGTATATCTTATCGCTTATTAGAATCAAACCACAACAGGGGGCAAATAAGCAACACTCCTTCCGTTGGTATATCTTATCGCTTATTAGAATCAAACCACAACCGAAACTCGGGTTTTAAATCAATAGATCTGGGTATATCTTATCGCTTATTAGAATCAAACCACAACCTCCTTTACAAAAAAAATAACACAAGGCGAGGTATATCTTATCGCTTATTAGAATCAAACCACAACAATATTTGTGATGCTTTAAATACGATTGCGGTATATCTTATCGCTTATTAGAATCAAACCACAACCAGCGAACAAAGCTATATTCGCGCTTACGAAGGTATATCTTATCGCTTATTAGAATCAAACCACAACGCAAGGATAACGCGCGGCGCGTGTGTCACTGGTATATCTTATCGCTTATTAGAATCAAACCACAACTGACTTACAACTAAAGTTAACTGTGAAATTGGTATATCTTATCGCTTATTAGAATCAAACCACAACCGCGCGCCATACAACTCACTAATTATGGTGTATTCAGCTTGTTTTTTATTGCAAAAATTAACACGGAAGTATATTTGAAACTAACAAAGTGGTATTTTTTTTCAGCATGTCAAAGAGCGTTTGTAAAGGTATAAATCTTTTTTTATGGAGACCTAACAGGTTTTCAAAACCTGTTAGGTCTGTTACGAAATTTTAAAATAACTCCAACTGCTGCGGTGCATCTTCTGAGGGCTGTATTTGTGCTCCCCAGATATTGACCATGTTGGCATATTGCTTATCGGTGATGCGCAGAATGGTAACCTGACCTTTATCGGGCACAAAGTTTTGTATGCGTTTTTCATGTACATCGGCACTCTCCCGGCTGGCACAATGACGGGTATACACGCTCCATTGCATCATTGTAAAGCCATCTTTCAGCAGCTCTTTGCGAAAGCGGGTAGCCAGCTTACGTTCTTTTTTGGTTGTTACGGGCAAATCAAAAAATACAAATAACCACATAATTTGGTAGGCATTTAATCGCGTGTGTTCCATAGTCGGTATTATGCAGAGACCTAACTGAGACCTAACAGGTTTTTAAAACCTGTTAGGTGTTAAAGCTTAAAACATAGGATAAGTAATTTTCTTATCCTCCCCGCTAAAACAGCGTGCAAGCGAGGCGGTAGTGATCGACAGAGCTACCATCAGCGGCCGTTTGACCTGCCCAATCAGCACATCGCAGCTCAATACTTTTAGCAAATGAGCCTTACTTTCTTTATCAAGGATGAGGTCGTAGTTGCCGGCTTCCCACATGTCGTACACCACATCGTCGACATATGGGCGATAAGGCTCCATGACATCATCGGCCAGGCAGTAGGCATTGTAACGGTTGTGGTGATGAATACCAAGGGTGGGAAGCAGGCCTGAGCCGACCAACGCCCGAGCCACTGCCGAGCGCAATACAATGTATCCGTAGTTAAGCAGTTGGTTAGGTGGATCGCCATAGCGGTCGCGGGTAAAGCTGCTGCCAAATAAGCGTCCCCAGTATTCACGTGCAGCTGTCCCTTCGCGATTGCTGCTGTCGCCACTCTTAACAGAGGCAGCCAAAGCCATCAGTGAGCCAGGTTCTTTCCCTTTGGATTTCAGTAACAGAGCTTGGTTTTTGATTTTTGCCTGTATGGTTTGTTGCCATAGTTGCTTTTTTAATGGCAGTGAGGCATTGATCTGTTGCGAAAATAGTTCGTTTTGCAGGTGGTGGCTGTTCAGGTTGAGTAACATAGCTGCAGGCAGGTGTTTTTCGTCGCAACATACCACTGCTACATTGTGGTCGTTTAGTTGCTGAAGGGTGTGTATGGTAATGGTAATTTGCCAATGTTCCAATATAACCATAGCAATGTCTTCAACAGGTACGGTGCGACTTGTGTTACTATCTTTTAACTGGATGTTAAGTTGCCGGTCTTTTATGCTTAGATGGGCCGGGTTGGTGAAGAATAGGGTGCGCTTTAACATGGTTTGGTGTATTTATACCTAACAGGTTTTTAAAACCTGTTAGGTATTGGTTATTCAAAAGTTAATTCATTTATCAGTGATAAATTATATTGTTGCTTTTCAAACATGTATTTCAGGTTCTGTACATCACCGAATAGTTCAATTACTTCCTCTCGGCAGATGTGGCTGTTTTTATTGGTGATCAGGCTTTGGTAAGAAGAGAACCGATAGTTAAATGAATGAGCTATCTCGTGTTTATCCGGATTTGTATTGACATAGATGATTAAGTTCTGTAGGTAGTCCGGGCTGGTTATTTCAATGCGTTTGAGGTGTTCCTGAAAGAGACTGCCTGAACGCATATAGCTTTTGTTGATGGCTTTTGAGTAGGCATTAAAGCAGTTGGAAAATGGTTGATGTAGAGCTTTCTTACCGTTTTTATAATCGATTGGTAAATGATCTTCATTTTTAATTTTTAAAATGAAATGGAAATGATTGGGCAGTAAGCAATAGGAATAAATATCGATCCAGGGTAAGCAATGTTGGGAAATAAGTTTTAGAAAATATAAATAGTTTTTGGTTTCGAAAAAGATGTTTTCCCGGTTATTGCCCCTGTTATATAGGTGGTAGTAACGGTCGGGTTCAAAGGGCTGATATTTCATAGGGCCATTAGTATTATCAAGGTGAAGACCTAACAGGTTTTAAAAACCTGTTAGGTCTGGAATTTACTTCACAACAATACCCAGCTTTTCCAACAATTGTGGACTGTCGGCTAAAGCCAGTTTAGCAATCGACACGTAGTCGTTCACCCACTCTGCCAGTTCTTCAAGTTTAGCATCGCGCTCCTTGGTGGCCTGTTGTGCATCGCCTTTTTCGCGCATGATCACCTCGGCATAACTCGCCACATTGGCAATTAATTGTTTGCCTGCTGTCAGGGCTTCTTCACTAATACTGTGCTTGTTCATTTCAGCCAGCCAGTCCGGATTGGCCAATAGGTTACTGTAAAAGTTATTGCACTGCTGAATCCAGCCGCTTAATGTAGTAGCACGTCGGCCTGACAGTTGAAGCGCTGTTTGGGCGGCTTTATCGTTTTTAAATACGATGATGGCAATGGCCAGGTGTATCTTGTAGGTTTTGTTGGCCTTTTCACGTTCGCTGTTCCGGTTGGCAAAGGCCTGAGCCACCTCGCCATGCTCTTTTTCAAAGACCTTGCATAATTGCTCCGATTCTGTCAGTAAAATCTCGCCTGTTTCCAGTCGTTCAGGTGTATAGCCCAACTGGGCAACGGCCGACTGTATCGACGAATCTTCAATGGAGTTTCGGATACGAAGGCGACTTTGGTACAGAAATTCGGCAACGGTAAGTTTTGACATGTTCATGATTAAAAAATATTAAATGGTTTGACAAATAGTTGATTCATTATTTAAGCATATAGCTTTTGTACTTAACTAAAGTGCTTTTGAATGGAGCGAACTGCTTTATGCCAGAGCGAAACGCCAGGTACGCTAGCGAACTCTACTAAACCATTGTAATAGGCTTGTTCGCTGCGGTTAGTATCATTTCGCCGGTGGCAAGGTTTATTTCGCTAATGTTGCCTATTACTTGGTTTCAGCTTGTAACTTATCGCGTTTGTTTGCATCAGAATATCTGTCGTATCAAACAGTTCGCATCAATATCAGGTATAATTGATTTTACAGTTAGCTTTTCGCTCAACTATTAAAGGTTTCTCCGATGGTTGATACCAGATCGTCGTGGTTTGCACCTTTATGCCAGGGATTAGAATGCTATTGTCTTTGTCATCTAATCCTGTAGACTGGCTGTAAGCTATACCTTGGCTATGCAACGGGACTTAATGGCTGAGGTGGAGTAAGGTCGGTCATAATTATCTGAATTAAGTTATTATGAAGGTTTAGTTGTAGTGGTAATAGTGTTTTACTACCTAACAGGTTTTAAAAACCTGTTAGGTTTAAATTATAGTTTTTGTATTTTGCCGAGTGGGGAGATTTTTACCTTAATAGGGTTTGCTTCTTCCCAGGCTTTAAAGCTTACAATTCGCCACTCTTCTTCCTGATTTTGAATTGTAGATGCAAGATGATGCCTAAAAGTATAATACATGGACGATAGCTTTTGAACTCGGTATAAGTGCTTGCTTAAAATCTGTTTATTCTCTATGTTCGAATGGAATTCCTCATCACTTAATCCTAATAAAAACATATCGTTTGTTTCTAAAGTGGCTACTATTGTATCACCATCTTCCGGTAATAGGTAGGTTGGCATATTTTGACGTTTGCGCTCTACAACTGTCCAGAATTGAACGGTATCTTCTTTTAAATTTCCATCACTGTCTTTGTAGATTAAAACATGATGGTTATTTCGAGGATTAACATGTTGGTTTAAATCGCCTTTTAAGCGGTTTGCATTTCCAAGCATTTCCCGAATCCGAACTTTTTTAATCGGAACTTCATCCCCTCCTTTTTTATTGGGAAGGAATAACTGCCATTCGCCATTACTCACAAAAGCATCTTTAGGGATAGTATACCCCTTGGTATTTTCTGTATTAATTCCGTGTTTTTCTTTCAAAAATTTCTTGATATGTTCTTGAATGGTAATGTCGGCTATTTTAGCCACATGTTTATTATTCTTCAGTTCAGTTACTTTTGTGCGGCGATGAAACGCCTTTTCCATATTCGGGCTTTGCCTCAAACCAAAAACATTCTCTTTATGCAACTGCCCCCTTACGCTAAATCCCTTTTTGTTTTTGGTAAGCGTCTTGTTGTTTTGCTTAAATGAAATCAGGATATTGGCAGCTTTTTTCTGAACATCCAGATTAAATCCGTTCCAGGGTTCCGGGAATTTTTCGGTGCTGTTTGTTTTTCCTCTTTGTTTGTCTTTACGTTTTGCATTCTCTGTACTTAGGCGTTGCAAGTAGCCCTGTTCGGTTAATGCAATGGTAATGGCATCAATGACATGGTGGCGGTGGTCGTCGCGGTTCTTTTTCGGGTCGAATTGAATTTCACCGGAGTATTTATCCACCCAGATAGAGCCTTCTACCAGCTTTTGCCCTTTTTCTACTTTGGGTTGTTCTTTTTCAACCGCATACAATTCCTTTGGTTTCGACTCAATACTTAGGGTTGCAAAGTATTTTCCGGGCAAATGTTCTGTTTTGCGTTTGTATTGAGGGTCACAGTCGGCTACCATATAACCATATTCATCCACGGTAGCTGAAATACAAACCTCATTGTTATGCGCTTGCGGACGTGGGTTAACAGCCTTAATAAATTCAATGCTGTCTGGTGAAATATCAACAATTAACCAATATTTTCCGTCAGGCAGGTTGGTTTGGCAATTGTAGATATAGCAATTGAACTCACAGTTATGAACCGTGCCAAACAATAATAACTGGTTGCGTTTTGTTTTTGGTTGCTTGTTTTTTTCCGGTGCCTGAAATTGGGTGTTTGTTATTTCAAATTTGGCCCAATAGCTTCCGTCTTCAATGTTTGTAGTCTTATAGTTGCCGGAAGTATCGTTTTTAAATTGCCCTTTTTCAACCTTACCCCTTAATACTATGTGGTTTTTATCAGATTGAGGTTTACTGGTGTACTGAGGCATCAGTTGAAGAGAACCGTTTACATTCACTTTTGCCCAGTAATGACCATCTTTAACGTCAACATCCTTAAAGTCAATTTTGAAGGATTTAGCATCAAATTTGTTTTTAGAGGCGTATCCTGATAGAAGGAGTTCGTTTTCGTTTGTGGCTGGTCGTTCGTTGTATTTTTTATGCAGGGCAAGGGTTTCTCCGGCTTCGTTAGTGATAGCATAATAAGGAACTGGCTTATCATCGTTAATGTCAAATGTATGCTCGACGAGGCTTTGAGTTGGCTGTAATATAGAGTTAAGTCCCCAAAGGTGACGGAGTTCGGCTGTTAATTGACCCGGCATCACACGTATATCATGACAAATATTGGATAACAATTCTACTGCTTTTCGGGCGATATAGCGGCTGTCGTTTAGTTGCCGTTCAATAAATGTTTCTTTCTCAAACTTCTTTTTCGATGTGAAGCGTTTGGCTTTCGGATAAGGCAATGTATGGAAGGCTCTGGCCACAATCTCGTCCCAGCTATTAGCTCCCCAAATTTTCGAGTCAGGATTTTCGGTGTAATATTCGTAAGGCGTTTTTTCACCCTTATCATTATTGAAATGTGCTTCGCAAAGGGTTTTATTGCCAAAGCTATCGTCCAAAGAAACACTGTAAGGGATGATGTGCTCAATTTGAATGGCATTAGCGTTGCCTAATAAATCATTTATAGAAATGATCTTACCTGTATATGGGCAGGTGCATTTGCCGCTTCGCTCAACAATTTCTTTATACATTAAATACTTTTGGACGTTGTTCCTCGAAGGGCGTAAGCCATATTCGGCCAATCGCTCTCTGGCTTCATTATTTTTGGTTTCGTTGGTAGAAATGTTATCGGTGATTTTTTTACGTTGGGATTTGTTGTTGCGTAAATCCCGACCCATTTCCACCTTGATCTGAGCAAATTCAAAATCGTCACCGAGTTCTTTTCTGTATTTAAGCAATAATGCGTTAACCAATCGCCGTGTTTCGTGTAAAGCTTGCTGTACGATTGGATTGCGCAGGTTTTCAAGTTCAGGTACCCACAATGCCAATTCGTCTTTTTCTTCAATCTCCTGGCTGTGGTGATAAAGGTGCGAAAAGTGCGGGTCATCTTTGGCAAAGCCGTAGTGATTATCAGGGTTTGATAAGTAGGCCTTTATCTTCTCGATTGCTTCACCTTCTTTATTGTTTTCATTTAAAATTTTTAGAACACCCGCTTTAAGTTCTTGTTCTGATTCTCCAAAATGCTCATAACGTTTACCAAAGGCATTTTTTATACCGCCCAAAATAACCGCCCGATCGAACTGTAAGCCCATAAGTAGAAAGTGCTGAATATTTCGGATGGCCTTCAGCGATGTGTTACTATAGCCATCTTTAAGCTTTACTTTCCTGATGATATCAAGGCTTTTTGTGTAAGCAAAGTCCTTTTGTAGTTTTTCAAATAGTTTCTCATTGTCCTCGTAGAAATAAAAACAATGCCAGATATCAAGCATGTGCTTCTCCCAAACTTCAGGCTTAAACAGCGGTTGTAACTGTTTAATAGTGGTATTGCCGGCTACTTTCAGGTCATCTTCGTAATTAAATTTCTCATAAGTGAGTTTTAATAACTTGGGGATTTCAGAGAAATTAAAATTCTTATCTTTTTTATTGATTAATTGTAGTACCTGTTGTTTCTGCTCGTCTGATAAAACCTGGTTTTTTCCATACCGGATATTGTTAAGAAATTGGTAGGTGCGAAATAGTTCAAATTCAGGGTGGGAGAGAGGGCATGGCTTTTTACTTCGCTTAATCTGTTTACCATTTTTATCAAATACAAAGTTATCCTCATTGTTAATTACCGGCAGATTATCTTCAAACCGGCAGTTGGCTAATAATCCCTTTTGCGAACGAAGTGGCCGTTGCCAGAACAAGACGCTTTCGTTGCTTTTAAACTGGAGTGCTTTTTCACCGTTTTCCAGATTGATCTCCTGTATGTTTCCCGCCAGGAAGTTTTTTAACGGAACAGTTGATGTTGTTGTAACCTTAGTAATGTGTCCATCTTTTTGCGGGCTGATGGTTATATTTTTAGCACCATATATTTCATTTAAATATTGAATTCTGGATTGATTACGTTTACCATCAAGCGAACCTTTTAGTTCCCTGGTTCTTTGGAGTTCTGCCATGCGCTCATTCAAGCCAAGGTGCTTAGCTTGCTTGATCCAGATCGCTTCAAATTCTGCAATATACATATCACGGGTAGTGTACCTGCCCCTTACGCGAATACTTTGCCCATTTTCATCCCGGATTGATTTGTACGGAACTCCTTCTTGCGGGATAATAGAATACAGGTAGTCGCCTAAGCTTGAGTTTTTAGCTTTTTCTTTTGTGGCGTTAACAGGCAGGATGTTTTCTTCCGGTTTGCCCTTTTCAAATAGTGTTTTGGGGTCGTCATTCCCTTTTCTGGAACTTAGGAAACCTCTGCGTTGAATGAGATGGTAGAAAATACGCCCTAACTCGTAGAGGCTGATTGGTTCAGAAAGTGCTTTGCTACGTAATTCGTATGGATTGAGTTTTATCCAATTTCTGAATTCTTCCGCATCAGGAAATTTTTTGCCCTCTGATTTTTGTTGACGATCCCAATTTTTCCAGCTATTTAATTCCTGATGACTCAAAGGGCACATGCTTTGGTCAATTAAGACTTGAAGAAGCTTGATTTTACGAAGGCGCTTTCGGTAAAAATGGCGACGTTTTTGTCTGTTTTCTGTTCGGGTGGCATTATTTGATTTCTCGCTGTCTCCTTTACCAATATCACTAACGCCCGCTGGAAATATACGTACGCCACAATCATCAATGCAGTTGTATTGTTCTACTTTATTGTTTTTGAATGTGGCATCCACCACTGCCCAGCCAATGCTGTTAGTGCCCAAGTCAAGTCCTAATATTTTGCTCATCTCTTAGGGATTTGTATTATTAATAGGGTAATGTTTTGTTGTTCATAAAATCGACATTAAATGTAGCAAATGAAGTGGTTTCTACCAATAGATGATCAGGATTAATGATTTACATTTGAACTTTTAAGTAGTTAAAGGGTGTTTTTATGACATTAAAATAATGGGTTGGGTATGGCAATGATGGTTATGAAGTGATACTGAGTGGTTTTAAGCTGACTTTGTAATTGTGTTTTTATTTTTCATGATTTATGTGTTGTATGTTAATTAACTTTTTATATTTTTGGAGTAAGATTTTGGATAAATGCTTATTAGAATCTTATCACAATAAGGCCATGTGCCGAAGGAAATTAATCCTATACTCCCGCTTCGGTGGGAGTTTTTTTTGTCGGAGAGCTAACAGGTTTTGAAAACCTGTTAGCTCTTTGTTTTAAAAAATCCAAATTAAACAATTCAACCTCTTTATTCTTTATACTACCGCACATCTTTAAAACAGGTTTATGTCCAAAACATGCTACCATTGCGGAAGCCCATCTCAATCGTGGGTTCGTCACGACGATAAAGACTTTTGTTGTGAAGGCTGCGTAATGGTTTATGATATACTGAAAGATAATGATATGGGTGCTTATTACGATATTGAAAAGGCACCTGGAATTAGAAAAAAAGCGGCTTCAGCAGAGTATTACGATTATCTCGATCAGGATGATATTAAGAGAACTGTGCTTGATTTTTACGATGGTTCAATCGGACGTGTCAAGCTGTATATTCCATCCATTCATTGTAGTTCGTGCATTTGGTTGATTGAGAATTTACATCGCTTGCATAAAGGCGTCGTTCAGTCGTCGGTTAATTTTAATCGCCGCGAAGCGTCTATTACCTTTGATGAAGAGCAGTTAAAACTAAGTGAGTTGATGGCTTTGCTATCGTCCATAAATTATAAGCCACACATAAAAACTGAAGAGCAGAAGAAGTCGGTTAAGCGCAGTCGGCAACTGGTTATTAAATTGGGTGTTGCCGGATTTATTTTTGGGAATGTCATGCTTTTGAGCTTTCCTGATTATTTGTCGGATGACATTGTTTTGAATGCCGATATTATTGCGTGGTTTAAGTGGATCAGTGTGCTACTGTCAATCCCTGCCATGTTTTTCTCAGGCAACGAATATTTTATCACCGCCTGGAAAAATATCAGACGTGGAATTGTATCAATCGATATGCCTATTGCATTAGGTATTATAGCCATTTTTCTGCGTAGTTTATTTGAAATAATCACTGATGCTGGTTCTGGTTATCTCGATTCGCTTACGGGCTTGGTATTTTTCCTCCTGATAGGTAAATGGTATCAGGCAAAAACCTACGAAGCATTGAGCTTTGATAATGATTTCAGCTCATATTTTCCCCTTGGTATTACGCGCATTAATGATAACCAGGAAGAAATTGTGCCGATTCACCAACTTGAAACAGGCGATAAGATACAGGTGCGTAATGGTGAGATTATACCTGCCGATGCAAAGCTACTCTCTTTGTCGGCTTCCATCGATTACAGCTTTATTACAGGTGAGTCTGTTCCTGTTGCCAAGAAGAAAGAAGAACTGATTTATGCCGGCGGCAGGGTAATTGGTAATGCCCTTTTGCTTGAAGTTGAGAAAAAAGTGGAGACAGGTTATCTGGCTGAGTTGTGGAAGGAGCGAAGCGAGAATGAGGAAAAGGAATCGATGATATCGCAGACGCTTAATACTGTTAGTAAATACTTCACGATTGCGATTATCCTTATAAGTGCGGCCACAGGGTTTTACTGGGCCTGGCAGGATGCATCCAAGGCGGTTATGGCTTTTACCTCTGTTTTGATAATTGCTTGTCCTTGTGCTTTAGCGTTGTCAGTGCCGTTTGCTTTTGGTCATGCCAGTCGCATTTTGGGACGAAATCATTTGTATCTAAAACTTTCGTCCATCATTGAACGATTAACCAAGGTGGATGCGATCGTATTTGATAAAACAGGGACTCTGACTGATCCGGATAATTTTGAGGTTAATTTTGAGGGTGAAGAGTTGGATGACTATAGTCTGTCAATGATAAAATCTATTGCTCATCAATCGCGTCACCCCTTAAGCCGGGCTTTATATCGTTACCTGGCAGATTATAACGATTTTGAAGTTATCGATTTCGAAGAACAGGAAGGAGCCGGAGTCACAGGAATTGTCATGAATCATTCGGTTAAGCTGGGTTCTGCTGAGTATGTCGATGCTTCCTCAAAAGAAGCTTCTGAGGCAGCTCGTGTTTATGTGAAAATAGACAACCGTCAATTAGGGCATTTTACCATTAAAAACTTTTATCGCAGCAACTGGAAAACACTATTGCAAAAAGTTCAGGCGTATTCAGAAGTTCATGTTTTATCGGGTGATAATGATGTGGAGCGTGAAGTATTGCAAGATGTTATTAAGAAGAATGATAATATTCGTTTTTATCAATCGCCCATCGACAAACAGCACTATGTTGAGAAATTGAAGGCCTCAGGCAAGCGTGTGCTAATGGTAGGAGACGGTTTAAACGACGTTGGAGCATTAAAAGCAGCAGATGTTGGTATTGCAGTGGCGGATGAAGTCTATCAATTCTCACCATCGAGTGATGTCATAATCCGGGCGAATGATTTGGTGTATTTGCCACGATTCATTCGCTTTTCAAAATCGGCTTTGAAAATAGTATATGCTGCCATTATCATTTCTTTCATCTACAATGTTGTGGGGCTGTCATTTGCTGTTTCAGGAAATCTGAGTCCTCTTTTTGCAGCAGTTTTGATGCCATTAAGTAGTGTCTCGGTTGTAGTTTTTACAAGCATTAGTGTAATGATGTCGGCTAAGAAGCGGAATTTATAAGTGATGAATCTTTATCGAAATCAATCGGATAGAATTAAAAATTAAGGAATGACAAAATGCTTTGGAGTTTGATTATTAATAAGATGCTCATGGTGACGGTAAAAACTTTAATAAATGTTAAACAAACTCCTTATACAGATTGTCATATAGGCGGTAATCGTAAATGGTAAAATGAAGTAATTAAGATACTAAAGTCTTAATATATTTTCTATTTTTGCCTAATCTCTTATTAAATAAGTATTTCGATACATGGAAATAATAATCGTACTTGTGGTGGCCAGTTTATGTGTAGCTCTGATTTTTTTGGGGCTTTTTGTTTGGGCTGTTAAATCCGGGCAGTACGAAGATGATTACTCTCCATCCGTTCGAATACTATTTGATCAGCATAATAAAGAGGAAAAAGAAACAAATATAAAATCCAAAATTTCGGATAAAGCACTGTCAAAGCAACGGCTGTAGGCAATGCTTTATTTAGTTATAGAAAAATGTTGAACACATGAAGCAAGAGACGTTTTATTACGACAATAAAATTGTCAAATATTTTATGTATGCTACCATTATTTGGGGATTGGTAGGTATGGCAGCGGGAGTGCTGGCCGCACTTCAAATGGCAATGCCAATCTTTAACTTCGAGTTGGAGTATACAACTTTTGGTCGTGTCAGACCAATTCATACCAACGCCGCCATATTTGCTTTTGTAGGTAATGGTATTTTTATGGGGGTTTATCACTCCATGCAGCGCTTACTCAAAACTCGCATGTATAGTGATGTGTTAAGCTACCTGCATTTTTGGCTATGGCAGTTAATTATTGTTAGTGCTGCTCTCACCTTAGCTCTTGGTTTTACAACTGGTAAAGAGTATGCTGAGCTGGAGTGGCCAATTGATATTATGATTGCTGTTGTATGGCTGATATTCGGATGGAACATGTTTGGTACCATCATGAAGCGTCGTGTAAAGCACTTGTATGTGGCAATTTGGTTCTACCTGGCAACCTTTATAACCGTCACCGTTTTGCATGTGGTTAACTCGGTGGAATTACCAGTGACCCTGTTTAAGAGTTACTCCTGGTATGCTGGTGTTCAGGATGCATTGGTGCAATGGTGGTATGGGCATAATGCCGTAGCATTCTTCCTGACAACTCCTTATTTGGGCTTGATGTATTATTATATACCAAAGGCGTCAAATCGTCCGGTATATTCGTATCGTCTTTCGATTGTTCACTTCTGGTCGTTTCTGTTTATATACATTTGGGCAGGGCCTCACCATTTATTATACACGGCTTTACCTGATTGGGCACAGTCTTTAGGAACTGTATTCTCAATCATGCTATTGGCTCCTTCCTGGGGAGGTATGCTCAATGGTTTATTAACCCTGAGAGGTGCCTGGGATAAAGTACGCGAAAGTGCGACACTGAAATTCCTGGTTGTGGCAGTTACCTGTTATGGTATGGCCACATTCGAAGGACCTATGCTATCACTTAAGAATGTGAATGCCATCAGTCACTTCACAGATTGGACAGTAGCCCACGTTCATGTTGGAACATTGGGATGGAATGGTTTTATGACTTTTGGAGTGCTTTATTGGTTAGTACCTCAGATTTTCAAAACAAAACTCTACTCAGAGAAAATGGCCAATGCTCACTTCTGGATTGGTACATTAGGTATTCTGTTCTACGCAATTCCAATGTACTGGGCAGGATTAGCACAAAGCCTGATGTGGAAAGAATTTACTGAAGAGGGATTATTAGCTTATCCGAACTTTCTGGAAACAGTAACACAAATTCGTCCGATGTACTACATGCGTGCCTTTGGTGGATTAATCTACCTGATAGGAGCTGTGTTAATGGGTATAAACTTATTTAAAACAGCGTCAAGAGGTAAAGTGGCCGCAAATGAAGAAGCCACTGCTGTAGTAGAAGATATAAAGAAAGGAAAGAAGGGTGAAAAAGCTCATGGATGGTTAGAGCGTAAACCTGTTCAGTTTATGGTGATTTCATTAATTACGGTATTGATCGGAACCTTTATAGAGCTGATTCCTACCTTCCTGATTAAATCAAATGTGCCTACTATATCAAGTGTTAAACCTTATACACCGCTAGAGCTGGAAGGACGTGATATCTACATCCGTGAAGGATGTTATAACTGTCACTCACAAATGATTCGTCCATTCCGATCAGAAACAGAACGCTACGGAGAGTATTCAAAAGCTGGTGAGTTTGTCTACGATCATCCATTCCAATGGGGATCAAAACGTACAGGACCTGATTTGGCGCGTGAAGGTGTTATGACCGGAAAAATCTACAAACCGGATGCATGGCATTACAACCACATGTTAGATCCTCAGAAATTAAATGAGAATTCTATTATGCCAAAATACCCTTGGTTAATAGAAGAAGATATTGATATTAGCAATTTGCCAGCCAAGATTCGTGCAATGCAAACACTAGGAGTGCCTTATGAAGAAGGTTATGACGAGAAAGCAGTAGATGCTTATTATGAGCAGGCAGATAAGATTGTTAATAATCTGAAGGTGGCAGGTATTAAAGAAGCAAATCGTGATAAAGAAATAATTGCTTTGATAGGTTACTTGCAACGATTAGGAACCGATATTTATAAAACAGCTCCTGCAGAGGTGGCTGAAAATGAATAAAGAAACAAACTATGAAGTTAGTAAGATATTATTTGGAATCAATATCGGGTGTAGAAATATACCCGATTATATCCTTCATTATCTTTTTTGCATTCTTTTTACTCGTCACATACATGGTGATTCGTATGAAGAAAGAATACATTGATGAAGTTTCGAATTATGCTACGGATAAGGCGGATGAAATGCCTTCAATAAATGAGAGTTGATTGATTAATTATTAATGTAATAGGTAGTCTGAATGGTTGGGTTTATGAAATGTTTAAGCATCAGAAAGAAATATAATAGACTACTGCCTACTGACTAATAACTTACAGACTATTTTCTATGGAAGAGAATAAAAAACAAGACCATTTACCGGAAATTGATCCGTTAACGAATGATAAGTTTGTTCCCGAACATGAATTTGATGGCATCAGGGAGTTGGCAAATAATCCACCCTGGTGGCTGACCTTCATATTCATTGGCTCTATGTTGTTTGCCTATGTTTATCTGGCCAAGTATCATTTTTATGGCGATGGTGAATTGCAGATTCAGGAATATGAAAGTGAGATGCTGGCTGCTAATCCGGAAGAGGAAGAAGAAGCGGCCGGAGGAATTACAATTCAAACAGAAGATATTGACTATTCCGTGCCGTTGGCAGATGCAGCAGGATTAGAAAAAGGTGCTAAAATATTTAAGACGAACTGTGCTGTCTGTCACCTGGCAGAAGGTCAAGGATTAGTTGGTCCCAACCTGACCGATGAATATTGGATTCATGGTGGTAGTTTTGATGATGTCGTTCGTATTATTAACAATGGCGTTGTTGAAAAGGGTATGATTGCCTGGAAAGGACAGCTGTCAAAGAAACAAATACATCAGGTGTCCAGCTATGTAATGACCTTAGTAGGTACCAATCCACCAAACCCAAAAGATCCTGAAGGGGAGAAGTATGTGCCGGAAGGGGAGTAGGTTGTTTGTTATAGTGAGTTTATGAGTTTAATTGTTTAAAAGTTGAACTTGTATATTGGATATTGTCGAATTGCTTAATTGTCGAATTGTAGTTAATCAATTAAAATATGCACATTTATAATTTCGAAAAGCTAGAAGTTTGGCAACTGTCCCGACAACTCGTTAAGAAAATTTATATCACTACACAATACTTTCCTGAAAATGAGAAATATGGGTTAATAAATCAGTTAAGAAGAGCGAGCGTGTCAATATCATCAAATATAGCTGAAGGGATTGGACGTATTACAAATAAAGAAAGAGCTAGATTTATTGAAATAGCGTATTCGAGTTTATTAGAGGTTTTGAACCAAATAATACTGTCAAATGACCTTGGATTTATAAATGAAGAAGAGCTATTGAGTTTTAGGAAGGATATTGATTTGCTATCGAATAAACTAAATGCTTTTCATAGAAAGCTATTAAACAGTTAATCAATTCGACAGTTTGACAATTCGACAATTATATGACCAACAATGCAGACAACAACTTTCGCGATCGCATCGTCACCATGAATGAAGAGGGCAGGCGTAATTGGATTTATGCCAACCAGCCCAAAGGAAAATATTATACGGCACGAACTATCGTTGCCATCTTCTTAATGATATTCCTCTTTGCAGCACCGCATATCTATGTAAATGGCGAACCGCTTTTATTATTCAATATTTTACAACGAAAGTTTGTGTTGTTTGGCGTGGTATTCTGGCCGCAGGACTTTCATTTGTTTGTTATTGGCCTAATCACCATTATTGTTTCCATTGTTACGTTTACCGTTGTTTATGGTCGTATTTGGTGTGGATGGGCATGTCCGCAAACCATTTTTATGGAGATGCTGTTCCGGCGTATTGAATACTGGATTGAAGGAAGTGGTGATCAGCAGCGCATTAGGGATAAAGGAGAAGATACTTTTGACCGAATCTGGCGAATGCTTCTCAAGCACTTTATTTTCATTCTTATTTCGTGGGCTATTACTCATACAATGATGGCCTACATTGTGGGCGCAGATGAGGTTAAGCAATACATCGTTAGTTCGCCAGGTGAAAATATAAGTGTGTTTATTGCCATTATGGTTTTTACCGGTGCTTTCTATTTTGTGTTTGCCTATTTCAGAGAACAGGTTTGTTCATTGGTATGTCCTTATGGGCGCTTTCAGGGAGCCTTACTTGATAATAATACCTTAATGGTAACCTACGATTTCAAACGAGGAGAAGCTCGTGCGCCGATGCGAAAGGGTGAGGATCGAGTTGAAGCCGGCAAAGGCGATTGTGTTAACTGTGGTAAGTGTGTGAGTGTGTGTCCTACCGGCATTGATATCCGAAATGGAATTCAGCTTGAGTGCATTAATTGTACGGCGTGCATGGATGCCTGTGATAGCGTTATGAAGCGTTATAAATTGCCTGAAGGATTGATTCGAATTACATCGCAAAATAATATTACAAAGGGAACATCCTTTAAATGGACGCCACGTGTGGTTGCTTATACCGCATTAACGGCTGCTTTAATTGGAGCTCTCATTGTATTATTTACACTTCGATCAAGCTACGAAACCACTATTTTACGTGTGCAAGGTAGTTTGTATCAGAAAGTAGATGAGGGATTGTATTCAAATATTTATAACTACAAGATCGTAAACAAAACGGATAATGAAGGTGATTTAAGTATTAAACTGGTATCACCCGACGGAAAAGTTGAGTTAGCCGGCAGTTCATTAGTTGTTAAAAAACAAGAGAAGATCCAGGGGGTATTTTTGATTAAGCTTAAAGAAGAGCAGTTAAGTGGATCAAGCACAAAAATTGTCCTTGGAATATATAATGGAGATGAATTGATCGAAACAATTCATACCACATTTGTAGGACCATAATTCATAAAAATCAAATTTAGATATGAAATTTAATTGGGGATACGGAATCGTTTTAGTTCTGGCAATTGCTATTGGTGGTTTCTTGACAATGGTATTTATAACCACGGGAGAGAAAATAGATATGGTTACTGAGGATTATTACCCTAAAGAGTTGAAATACGATAACCAAATAGAAAAGACGCGTAACTATAATGCTTTAACAGATAAAGTGACCATTACGACAGATGCCGACATAAATGTTGTTTTTCCACAAATAGTAGATAATGAAAAGCAGATAAAGGGAGGTATCCATTTTTATCGGCCATCAGATAAGCAGTTGGATATCGAAAAGGAAATCAAATTAGACAATGAGTTTAAGATGGTATTTGATAAGAAGACGTTTCAAAAGGGGAAATATGAATTAATTATCGAGTGGGAAGATGGTCAAAAGCCTTATTTGACGAAGCTTGATGTCTATATTGATTAGTTATTTATGCACAATGTGTCGCTAAGTATCTTGTTAGTAAGATTGTCAGTTATTTATACTTTTAACCAGTTTTTTGTAAAATTATAGATGTTAGTTGGTTAGCGATTAAGCTACTGCCTTCTGACTATCACGATCGATATCGTGACTAACAAGCTATTATATGTATATAGTTGAAGGATTTATTTTTGGATTTTTAGGTAGTTTGCACTGTGTTGGTATGTGTGGACCGTTAGCCTTAGCCTTACCATTACCAACAAAATCAGTTGCTCAAAAAGCAAGTGGGGCAATGCTGTATAATGTAGGGCGAGCATTTACCTATGGTATTTTGGGGCTAATTTTTGGTTTGTTAGGTGCTGGTTTAAAATTGTCGGGTATCCAGCAATGGGTATCAATTGCCTGTGGTGTATTGATGATTTTATCTGTTTTGTTACCTGGCGTCATTAAGATGCCTAAGTCAGGAAATAAAGTATCGAATAGTATATATTCACAGCTTAAAAAGAAAATAGGTGACTCATTGAATCGTAAGCGATTAGGTAATCTTCTCATAATTGGATTTCTGAATGGATTCTTGCCTTGTGGTTTGGTTTATGTTGCTATATCCAGAGCAGTCACATCCGACACGGTGAGCGATAGTGTAATATTCATGGTCTTTTTTGGATTAGGAACACTTCCTTTGATGTTTGCAGTGGCCTACTTCGCCAATATCATTAAAAGTCGCCTTCTGCACCGACTAAGAATGGCAATACCTGCATTTATTATTATTCTAGGCTTATTATTTATCCTTAGAGGAATGAACCTTGGAATTCCTTATATAAGTCCAGAATTTAAAGAAGAAACACAGGAAGTGAAATGTTGTCATTAATGATTGATGAGATTATAAGTTGGTTTGGTTCATTGATGAACTATAGAATTGAAATAGTTACTTATTTATGCAATTTGCCATTTCATCATGATACTAAAACTGTCTGCAAATAACCGAATTATCAAATTAACAAGTCACCATTTAACCATTTCTATATTCTTTCTAAAGAAGACAACTTTTCTTTCAAATAAATTTTTTACCTAAGTCAATTCCATTACTTTTGCACACGTTTGGTTCCAAAAGCATATTCAATGCCGGAGGATGAAAAGGGAATGCCGTGTAAGTCGGCAACAGTATCCGCTGCTGTGAATCCCATCCGGATAAAACCGGATTAATGCTGTAATCATTTTAGCCACTGTTCTTGGGGACGGGAAGGCGATTATAGTGGGATAAGTCAGAAGACCTGCCAGATGAAATACAATTGTTCGTGTCATTCGGAATAAATGCAGGACGATACATTATTCTTTGTATTCTCTATCCGTTTTGTCAGAACAGTTTAATTAACCTGAATTTAGATGAGGTATAGACTGTTGATAGTATTTATGTTGGTGTTTTCTGTGTCATTATTGGCAGATGAGGAAGTGCGTGATTCGGTGTATGTTGAAGAGGTTGAAATAACAGCTTCTCGTTTGTCACATTTTTCTAGTACAGAAAGTACCTACATGGTAGATTCCTTGTCAATTTCTCGTTACGGAACACAAGATTTAGGATCGCTTCTTCAGAAAGTTTCACTGATTAATGTACAATCCAATGGTGGTGCAGGAGCTTTATCAACGGCACGTATTCGTGGGGCTTCATCAAATCAAACACTAGTGACTTGGAATGGACTTCCAGTTAACTCCTTAACAACAGGTTCTGCTGATTTGTCAACAATTAGTGTTGGAGGGTTTGATGATGTTAAAGTTACTTATGGAGCTGTAGGTACCTTATATGGCAGTGGTACTATGGGGGGAGCCATTGAGCTATCTAATAATCCAGCTTGGAATAAAGGATTCCAAATAGGTATTAATGGAGGTTTAGGGAGTTTCTCTAATTATCATGGAAGTGCAACCATAGGTTATGCTGGGAAATCTATTTCATTAAAGTCACAAGTGATCTACCATGATTCAAAGAATGATTTTTCATATACTGATATATACGATCATGGTCAACCAGAGGAAACATTAACCCACAATGAGAACAAAGTCATTGGAACGATTAATAATTTGCATTTAAAGCTAGGTGGAAATTATTTCGATGTAGGACTATGGTATCAGGTTAAAGATAAAAACATTCCAGGTTTGATGGGTGTTGGATTGCCAGTTAGCAATCAAAGTCAAACCGACTCAACGTTTAAGGCTTTTTTAGGATGGAAAAGGTTGTTTAATAAGGTGCGGGTTGAAGCGAAAGGTGCGTACCTTTCTGATTATCTACTTTATACAGATGGTTATACTTCTGAGATTGAGTCGCAGCGATGGTTAGCTGACTTTAATATACGTTGGTATCTGCTTAATAATCTATCAGTAGACTTTGCCAGTAGATATAGTAGACTGAAAGGTATTACCGGAAATTACTCGAGTAATATAGAAGAACATGAAGTCCGCTTTAATACGGCGGTAAAGTATACATCTTCATTAGGTGTTATTATTGCTACGATTGGGAAGGATTTAAACTACTCGGAGAATGATGAAGTTGTAGTAACTGAAATGAGAGAAGGAGTTCCTGTAATGGTCGGTACTGAAAAAGTAAATCTGCCACATCCGCCAGTAATGGTGTCATTAAGTGGAAAGATTAGTGTAATTCCAGACCAGGTTGCTCTTCGTGCAAAAGCAGCTACACATTATAGAAGGCCAACATTTAATGATAGATATTGGCTTGGAAGTGGAAATCTAAATTTAAAACCAGAGGAAGGTTATGTATTGGAATTCGGTGCTGATTTACTTCAACAGTCAACCAAATTTGGGAATATTTCGGGTAATGTATCTTTTTATAGATCTGAAAATGATGAATCAATAGCATGGAAACCATCAGGTAATATCTGGAGGCCTGCGAATACTGGTGAGGTTGTTACGCAAGGAATTGACCTTGTAATAAATCAACAAATCAAAAAGGGAGATATAGTTTGGGATAATCGACTCGTTTATGGTTTTAATGATGCTTTTGATAATGATAAAAGTAGTGAGAATTATAAAGAGACACTTGCTTACAGTCCGAAGCATATTATTAAAGTTGGAACAGATATTATTTATTCAGGTTTTAATGCAGGAGCATTACTATACTCTCGTTCAAAATCAAATACCTGGGAGGGCTATGATGTTGATGGTTATGCTTTGGTTGACTTTAATGTCGGATATCAATTTAATTTAAATACACATTCTATTTGTTTGAAAGGTCAAATAGAAAACATATTTAACACTTCGTATCAATTAGTACGTTTTTATCCCATGCCTGGGAGAGCATACAATATTTCAATAAGTATTAATCTATAACAAACAATTATGAAAAAGCTATTAAAATTATTAGCATTTTTTTTGATGGCAGGCGTTGTGCTTACGGCCTGTTCAGACGATGACGATAATATTGAACCACAGGTTAGTCAAGTTTTTGTTTTAAATGAAGGCAGTGATAATGGTTCTGTTTCATCAATAGCTGAAGATGGTACGGTAACAAACAATTATTATGAGGCAATGAATAGCATTCCTTTAGGTAAATTTCCTCAATCAATGGCTGCTGATGATTCTCATGTTTACATTGTTGTTACGACAACGAGTGGGGCCGGATATGTTGAGCAGATTGATAAAACGACATTTAAACATACAGCTTCAATAACAGGATTATCTTATCCTCGTGAGATTGTATTACTTGATGGAAAAGCATATGTGGCAAATGGAAATGGTGCTTCAGGTCAATATCCAAACTATATAAAGGAAAATAATGAGCTTTTAGTTGTAGATCTAAAAACTTTTAAGCAAACTGGAGCAGTAGATGTTGGTGCAGGCCCGGAGAAAATGGTTGTTTCAAAAGGTAAATTATATGTGACCAATAGTGGCGGTTTTTCTAACGATGATAATACTGTAACTATTGTTGATACCTCAAATGATAAGGTCGTTGAAACAATAACAGTTAAGTCATGTCCAAAAGATTTAGCTGTTGATGCAAACGGTGATGTTTGGGTTTATTGTGCTGGAGTTCCAAGTTATTCATCAGTTGTAGGCTCAGGTCCTGCAATTTGTAAAATTTCAGAGGCGACAGGTGAAGTAACATCATGGGATATTCCAAGCGTAACTGCAGGAGGTATTAAGAATATCGCTATTAGTAAAGATAAGAAGACTGTTTATTTTATAGCTGATGGAGTATATGCAATGTCAATTAATGCTACAGAGTTGCCAACAACCAAGTTAATAGATGAACTTTTTTATGGCATTGATGTCCATCCTAATACAGGTAATTTATGGTTGTGTGAAAATACAGTTTGGGGTAATGCCGGAGATGCTGTTTTTGTATTTGGAACTGATGGTTCTAAAATAGAAGAGTATAAAGTAGGAACAACTCCTAATTCAACGGTATTTGCAAATTAATACATTCCCTAACATATCCCTCGTTTACGAGGAAAGCTTCGAAGGTCGGTTTTTGCCGGCCTTTTTTTATTCAATGCATTCGAAACTATAATATTTAAAAAAGGAATAATATCTTTGGTAGCGATTAATGAAAATTAAGGAATTGATAAAAAATAAAATGAAGAAAATATTTACCTATTGTGCATTCGCACTATTTGTTGGTTTATCAGCCTGTGATGAAATAGATACCTCTGTGCTTGAAAACCATCAGGGAGCCTACATTTTAAATCAGGGAACCACCAATAGCAGTATTAGCTACTATAATTATGAGCGTACCTCATGTACCAACGATTATTATCAGCAAAATAATAATGGAAGTACAGTTGGTAATGGAGCAACAAGGATGGCTATCCGTAAAAATGTGGAATATCCACTGGGACTTGGTTTTGTTGTTTTGCCGGAAAGTAATTTGATTGAAAAGATTAACCTGGATAAGTTCGTTGATGCTGGTGCGATTGAGAGCTTTACACATCCTACTGATGTACTAATAACTGGTGATGATGTGATGTATATCAGTACTGCTGACCCTGCTAATGGGGGAAAGGTAACAGCATACGATTATACAAAAGGAGAGATCAAAAAAGAGCTTGTTGTGGCAGATAATCCTGTTAAGTTAATTTCATCCGGTAAGTATTTGTATGTGGCATGCACAGGTGATGGCACAGGAGCTAAGGTAACAGTTATTGATATGAGTATTAATGAGCAGGTTGAAACAGTGGATTTACCTATGACTAAGCCGGTGGATATGGCGGTTGATATTGATCGAAACGTTTGGGTGTATTGCTCAGATACGGATCAGGGACTTGTTAAAGTAAAACGAACACTATTGAGTGATGAACCATATATTAAGCATGAAGCTATTGAATTTCTTTTAGGAAATAATGAGGGCGAATCTGCCAATCCATTGGAAGTTTCGGAAGATGGCCGTGTGCTTTACTATGTTTATGGTCATTTATGCAGCAATTCAGTTTACATTGAGGAAAAAGATATAGATGTGGATGAAAATGATGGTGCGCTTGATCCTTCAAAGGGAGATACAATAAAAGGCGAGTTATCGAAAGAGCCAATAATATCAGGCGATTACCAAAATGAAGCTTTCAATAGCATCGACCTTGATAAACGCACCAATGCGTTGATGGCATTAACATCAGATGGTAAGCTGGTTGTTTTGAAGTATAAGAGCAATGTTTGGAATGCTCAGGAAGTGTATAATGTTGGAGAGAAGCCGGTTATTACCGTATTCAACTATTAAGATATTACCAAGTTAATTGTAAAAAGGTTAGCCAATCAGCTAACCTTTTTTTATGAGTGTTCTTCAATAAAAGTCTTGTGGCATACAATATATCGCTCGTGGGCCCCAATGCCAATTGACTCTCCATCCATATTAAGCATCGCCACGTCGAAGAACAATTTTTTTCCTTCCATAAATTTGAGGTGGGCTCGACAAATAATCTCTTCTCCAATTTTAGCAGTGTGCAAATGGCGCACATTCATTTCAGTACTTACCGTATCATAACCAACAGGAAGGTTAGGGTCAATTAAAGCCACGCAGCACTGTTCCATATATACTATCATTGCTGCGGTAGAAATAAACGGCACTTTACCAGTTTTCAGGTGTGTTGCGAGGTCTTCTTTCAGAACTTTAATTTTCCTGTCAACCTGTGTTCCTATAGATAGGTGGTAGTTACTGGGAGGTGCTCCTTTGTATTTTTTATCACATTCTGTAGTCATAATGTTTAGTGCTAGATTTACTTAAATTTAAGGTTTTTTTGGGCGGAAATAAATAGCTGATTGTAAATTTTTGCCACAAAAAAAGCAGGCATAAAGCCTGCTTCCGTATCTTGTATTATTACAGTTTTGAATTTAAAATTCAGAAGTAAAATGGAACTTTATATTTTTAAAGTTGCTTTCCGCCATTTGTAGCATATATGCCGAATCAGCCATAAATACATCACGACCAAACTTGTCCTTCGCCATATACTGCAACTTACGCTTTTTAAAGTCATCCAGTTCAGCTTTGTCATCGCTTTCTAACCAACATGCTTTATGTAGGTTAATTGGCTCGTAACGACACTTAGCACCATATTCGTGTAAAAGACGATACTCAATTACTTCAAACTGAAGTGCTCCCACGGTACCAATTACTTTTCGGCCATTGAATTGGCTTGTGAAAAGCTGCGCTACACCTTCGTCCATTAACTGGTCAATGCCTTTGGCCAACTGCTTGGACTTCATCGGATCGGCATTTTCAATGTAGCGGAATAATTCAGGTGAGAAGCTTGGTAAACCTTTGTAGTTGAGTTTTTCGCCAGAGGTGACGGTGTCACCTATTTTAAAGTTACCAGTATCAGGGATACCAACAATGTCACCGGGATAAGCTTCATCAATAATCGATTTCTTTTCGGCCATAAATGCTGTTGGGCTCGAAAACTTCATGTTTTTGCCAATACGCACATGGTGGTAATTGGTATTGCGCTGAAATTTACCCGAACAGATTTTTAGGAAAGCCAATCGGTTGCGGTGGTTAGGATCCATATTGGCATGGATTTTAAACACGAAGCCGGTCATCTTTTCTTCATCGGCTGTTACAACTCGTTCCTCTGCCTGTGACGGTTGTGGCGATGGTGCAATTTTCAAGAAGCACTCAAGCAGCTCTTTTACACCAAAATTATTCAATGCACTACCAAAGAATACAGGTGCCACTTCAGCATTCATATAGGTCTGAGTGTCAAACTCAGGATAAACACCAGTAACCAACTCCAATTCTTCACGAATTAACTCTGCAGAATCTTCACCGATTTTCTCATCAAGGGCAGGATCACTCATATCTTTAATCGATATGCCATCCTCCAGCACCTGTCTGCTTGGTTCAAATAGGTAAAGACTTTCATCAAACAGGTTATAGACACCTTTAAATTGCGGGCCATTACCAATTGGCCAGCTAAGCGGGCGTACTTTTATTTTTAACTCTTCCTCTACTTCATCCAATAAATCAAACGGATCTTTACTAGGACGATCCAGTTTGTTGATAAAGACAATAACAGGCGTATTACGCATACGACAAACTTCCATCAGTTTGCGTGTTTGTGCCTCCACGCCTTTAGCAGCATCAACAACAATAATAACACTGTCAACAGCTGTCAGGGTGCGAAATGTGTCTTCAGCAAAATCCTGGTGACCCGGAGTATCAAGAATATTAACTTTATAGCCATCGTATTCAAAACCCATTACCGAGGTCGCCACTGAGATACCCCTTTGCTTTTCAATTTCCATAAAGTCGGAAGTGGCTGTTTTTTTAATTTTATTCGATTTAACAGCGCCGGCTACATGAATAGCACCACCAAAAAGTAGCAGCTTTTCAGTAAGTGTTGTTTTACCCGCATCGGGGTGACTGATGATGGCAAACGTTCGCCTTCTGTTTATTTCGTCGATAAAACCCATTGTCCTTAAATTTTGAAGCTGCAAAGTTAAACAATCGGTCGAAATTCGTGTTTGTCAGATAAAGAATTGTTTAATTAAAAAATATTGATGTTTTTGCGTTATTTTAATTGATTTTTTTAATTTTTACTATTGAATTAAAACAAATGCTAGTATTATAGCTTAATAATTTAAAAGTATCTGAAGTATGGGCTGGACAAATTATCATGGACATTGTAATTATTGCGACGGGCACGATGAGATTGAGGCTTACGTAAAGAAGGCAATTGATTTAAAGATGGATGCTATTGGTATTTCATCTCATGCTCCTTTATCTTTTCCAAGCGAGTGGAACATGCCAGCTTATAAGCTTGACGATTACTTTAAAGAAATTGACGATTTAAAAGAGAAATACAGTGGTGAAATTCCGGTATATAAATCGTTGGAAGTTGATTATATACCAAACCTCATGTCGCCCATTCATGCGGATATATTAAAAGCCAATCTTGACTATACTGTTGGGTCGGTTCATTTTATTGGTCAGATGAATGATGGCACGCATTGGGCAGTTGATGCCCCGGCCGACGAGTTTATAAAAGGGTTGCAAGAAACATTTAATGGTGATATTAAACGAGCAGCCATCCGCTATTTTGAGCTTCAGCGCGAAATGCTGGAAATTGCCACACCGGATATTATTGGTCATCTGGATAAAATAAAAATGCATAATAAAACATTTAATCTGTTTGATGAAGATGATCAGTGGTACGTCGACGAAGTGATGAAAACCTTAGAGTTGTGTAAGGAGAAAAATGTGATTGTTGAGATTAACACAAAGGCCTATTATCGTGATGGTCATTTATTCCCGGGGCCGGAGTATTTTTCTGCATTGAAACGCCTTAATATCCCAATTACCATTAATAGCGATGCGCATCATCCGGATCGATTACTACTTGGGTTTGATGAAGTGGCAAGCCTATTAATTGAGGCTGGTTTTACACATTTAACTGAATTAGTAAATGGTCAGTGGGAGCAGGTCGAGTTTTCGAGGGAGGGAATTTTGATTAATGTTTAAGGGGTACAGAAAATTAGATATAATTAACCCCGGCATAACCGGGGCTAATCTCCAAAACAATCCTTAAAAACTATTGCAATTATAATGGCATATTACCATGCTTTTTAAGTGGGCCTGTTTCACTCTTGTTCTGAGTCATTTCAAGGGCCTGAATAAGTTTGAATCGCGTTTCTTTCGGATAAATAATCTCGTCAATATATCCTAATTCTGCAGCCCTGTATGGATTGGCAAAATTCTCGCGATAGTCGTCCACCCGTTCTTCCTTCGAAATTTCATCATTATCGCCACGGAAAATAATATTTACAGCACCTTCTGGTCCCATAACTGCTATTTCAGCAGTTGGGTAGGCAAAATTAATATCTGCTGCCAAATGCTTAGACGACATCACATCATAAGCACCGCCATAGGCTTTGCGGGTGATAATTGTGATTTTTGGAACGGTTGCTTCGGCATAGGCATATAGTAATTTCGCACCATGCTTAATAATACCACCATATTCCTGCACAGTACCAGGTAAGAAACCAGGTACATCAACAAAAGTCACAATCGGGATATTGAACGAGTCACAGAAACGTACGAATCGTGCACCTTTAGCCGATGATTCAATATCAAGTACGCCTGCTAAATAGTTAGGCTGATTGGCAACAATACCAACCGTGCGACCAGCCATACGACCAAATCCTGTTAATATATTTTGAGCATAATGCGGCATTACTTCAAAAAAATGCTGATTATCTACAACTTTACCGATAATATCATGCATATCGTAAGGCTTGTTAGGATCAGCTGGTATCAGCTCATCCAACTCGGGATTCTCACGCTTGATATCGTCGGTTGTAGGTAATACAGGTGGATCTTCCATATTATTGGAAGGTAAGAAGCTTAACAGTTCGCGAATCATCATAAGTGTATGTTCATCGTCATCAGCCATAAAATGCGCAACACCACTTTTGGTGTTATGTGTTGTTGCACCACCCAGCTCTTCTTTAGTGACTTCTTCATGGGTGACCGTTTTAATCACTTCTGGTCCGGTAACGAACATGTAGCTTGAGTCTTTCACCATGAAAATAAAATCCGTAAGGGCAGGCGAGTATACTGCACCACCGGCGCATGGACCCATAATGGCTGAGATTTGTGGAATTACACCTGATGCCTGTACATTCAGATAGAATATATCGCCATATCCGGCCAGACTTTGTACACCTTCCTGTATACGTGCTCCTCCTGAATCATTAAGTCCGATAAGTGGAGCACCCATTTTAAGGGCCATTTTTGAAATCTTGATGATTTTATCGGCATTGGTGCGGCTAAGCGACCCACCAAATACGGTAAAATCCTGGGCAAACACATAAACTAAGCGGCCGTCAACTTTACCATAACCTGTGATAAAGCCATCACCTGGGAATTGCGTTTTTTCCATACCAAAGTTAGTACACTTGTGCGTGACTAATTTATCGAGTTCCACAAACGAACCTGCATCTAAGAAAACGTTAATGCGTTCACGAGCGGTTAATTTCCCTGCTGCATGTTGTCTTTCAATTCGCTTTTCACCACCTCCGGCTTCTGCTTTGGCAGCTCTTTCTTCAAACTTGGTATATTTTTCTTTTAAACTTTGCATTTCAATACTGATTGGTTATTCATTTTCTATTTCAATCAATGGCTGATGACCTTCAACAGCATCACCTTCGGCGACATGGATGTTTTTAATTAATCCATCGACAGCACTTTTATATTCGCTTTCCATTTTCATGGCAGATACGATGATAACAGTCTGTCCTTTTTCAACTTTATCTCCAACATTAACAGGTATTTTTACGATTTTACCCGGCATTGGCGTCGAAATAACATTACCGCCTTCGTCAAATTTCGACTTGGAGCGGTTGCGGTAGCGTGTTGCGGCATCAATTACTTCAATCTCATAATAGTCAGTAAACGTATTTACATTATAATGATTTAAGCTTTCTCCTTCAACCATTTCCATGTTAATGGATTTGCCATCCACTAAAATTGAATAGGCGTTTGATTCCACTTTTTCAACATCCAGTTCATAAACATGATTGTCAATATCAACTGTGTATTTAGAGCCGTTTTGTTCAAGTATTTTGATCTTGGCTTTGCGCGTATCTATTTTTACTTCAATAGGCATAATTGTCGATTTTTAGAGTCGAAGAATGTTCTTACGGCGGGCATATTCTTTCCACGCTGACTGGTTAGGAGTAGCCACATTAGTTTTGTCGGCCGCCTTCTGTAATTTCTCGGTATAATCCAGGTAGGCAATAAATAAGGCGATGTCTTCGCAGTAATCGTTACAATCGCCTTCTTCATCCATTAGAAAATCCATATTGTTTTCAATGAAATGTGTGTCGTAGTTTCCTTCAACAAAGTCATCGGCCTGCATAATACGCGATACAAACGGGATAGAAGTTTTGATACCGGTAATTTTGTATTCGTACAATGCACGTTTCATTCGCTCAATAGCTTCGTGACGGGTTGGTGCCCAAGAAATCAGTTTAGAAATCATCGGGTCGTAGTGATAAGGAATTTCGTAGCCTTCGTATACATATCCGTCTGTTCTGATTCCTAATCCCAATGGTTCAGAAATATTTTTAACTACACCCGGACATGGCATAAAGTTATTCGTATGATCTTCGGCATAAATACGGCATTCAATAGCGTGTCCGTTTTGTCGCAGATCTTCCTGTTTAAACGATAGAGGCAAGCCATTGGCCACATTAATTTGAGTTTTTACCAAATCAATACCCGTTACACGTTCAGTAATCGGATGCTCCACTTGTAGCCTGGTGTTCATCTCCAGAAAGTAGAAGTTAAGGTCGTTATCAACCAGAAACTCTACTGTTCCGGCACCCACATAATCTACCGATTTGGCTGCAGCTATTGCCTGCTCACCCATACGTTCGCGCAGTTCAGGAGTCATTAAAGGCGATGGCGTTTCTTCAACGACCTTTTGGTGACGGCGTTGCACCGAGCATTCACGTTCGAATAAATGCACATAGTTACCATGCGTATCGGCCATTATCTGAAACTCAATATGGTGAGGTGACTCAATGTATTTTTCGATATACACTGCATCATCGCCAAAGGCTGATCGGGCTTCTGATTTTGCCATATTGTATGAATTGACAAGATCTTTTTCTGCCCTTACAAGGCGCATCCCTTTTCCGCCACCGCCTGCACTTGCTTTGAGCATGATTGGGTAGCCTATTTCGGAAGCAATGTACCTGAGCTTGTCTTCATCATCAATATTTTCTTTTGTGCCTGGAACCACCGGAACACCTGACTCTATCATCAATTGACGGGCAGTAAGTTTGTCGCCCATAGTGTTAATCGCATTAATAGAAGGACCAATAAAAATGATACCTGCTTCGGCAACTTTTTTAGCAAAAAGAGCATTTTCAGAGAGGAATCCATAGCCAGGGTGTATGGCATCGGCTTTTGATTCTTTAGCAACTTTAAGGATCTTTTCAATGTTAAGATAGCTTTCGGCTGAGGTAGCAGGACCTACACAATAGGCTTCATCTGCATATCGCACGTGCATGGCTTTGCGGTCTACCTCTGAATAAATGGCAACTGATTTCAGTCCCATTTCCCGACATGACCTCATTACTCGGACCGCTATTTCACCACGGTTGGCAACTAATACTTTTTTAATCATAATGGAAATAAAGGTTTCATTTATAAAAAATTAAGGGTCAAATTGTTTTAATAAAACATTAAAAGACCATTAACTCTTAAATGCAAAAATGCAGATTTTACCGAAAAAACCAAATATTATTCAACTTTAGTATGGAATGATTATAAATAAGTAGAGAGCTAAACACCTTGTATATTCGATGGTTTATAAAATGTATCTTTGAAACAAGAATTACATAAAACTTAACTGACATGCTAAAGAAAGAAGTACAAGAAGCACTGGTTAACCAAATTGAAAAAGAAGCATACTCATCGAATTTATACCTGGCTATGGCTATCTGGGCTGATACCAACGGATATGAAGGTACAGCCAACTGGTTATATGCGCAGGCAGAAGAAGAGCGTTTGCATATGATGAAGTTTATTAAATATGTTAATGAACGTGGTGGAACAGCTGTTATACCTGCCATTGAGCAACCGCCTGCAGAATACAAGGACATTAAAGAAGTTTTTGCTAAAGTATATGAGCACGAACAGTATGTTACTGAATTAATTAGTGGTATTGTTGGTGTTTGTCTTGATGAAAAAGACTTTACGACTCACAATTGGATTCAGTGGTTTGTAACTGAGCAGATTGAAGAAGAAGCATCTGTTGCAGCAATTAACGACAAGCTTAAATTACTTGGTGATCATAGCCTTTATATGTTTGACCGTGATATTATGGGTATGCGTGGACAAGCACCTGCGAGCGCAGAATAGACTATAAATAAGCATAAAAAAATCGAGTGGTAATAATCACTCGATTTTTTTATGCTTTTATTATCAGATTTATTGGTTTTGTAATTGCAGTTCAACCGGTTTTAATTGATCAATCCATGTTGCTTTTTCATCGTAATGCATTAAAAATGGTTTGTACGATTGGTTATAATCCCGGTGGCGTATGTATTGAATCTGGAAGTATTTTTCGCCATTCAAAGGATTTTCAATGATGCCCATAACCTGTGCTTTACCTTTAGCAGCTGACATTGATGGAGCAGTTACTGTCTTTGCTAAACTTGAAGTTACTCTGATTGCATCCGTGTAAATCTCGTAGGCCTTAGCTAAAGGAACCTGGAAATACTCGTAAGGCCCGGTTTCTCTTTCAATAAACATGTAATATGGCACCATGCCCATATTCACTTGCTGATCCCACATTTTTGCCCAAATATCGGCAGAGGCATTGATGTTATTCAGTAACGGTGATTGTGTTCGTATTTCTGCACCTGTAGCTCTTATATTCTCAATCGCTTCAGCTACCGCACTGTTCGACATTTCCTGGTAATGATTAAAGTGAGCCATGATGGACAGGTGAATGCCTTTATCCACAATGCGTTTAAACAAATCAAGCATTTCTTGCGCCTCATCATTGTATTGCGGCAAGAATACAAAAGGCCACCATGTTAATGATTTAGTTCCAAAACGAATGGTTGTCAGGTTTTTAAGATCGGCTTTAAATATTGTATCGATGTATTTGCTAATAGTACGAGGACTCATAATCATTGGATCACCACCAGTGAAAAGCAACTCATGCAAATGCTCATGCTGTTTGAAGTATTCGCAAACCTGGTCAATTTCTTTCATTGAGAATTGCAGATCCAGATCTTTCACAAACTGAGGCCAGCGAAAGCAGAAGGTACAATTGGCATGACATGTTTGGCCCTGGGTAGGAAAAAACAGGGCAATATCTCTGTATTTATGCTGTACACCGGGTAGTGGCGTTCCATTTAATTGCGGAATATTTGATTGTTGTTGCGCTGGGTGTGGATTTAGGCTTAAGCGTATTTCGTTGGCAATCTTGGTTATTTCATGTTCAGGCAATCCTTTTTCAACAGCCCACTTCACCTTGTTGTAATCTTCTTCCGGAAGCATATGCCTATTCGGAAAAGTAAGAATGTAGCAAGGATCAGTTTCGTAGTTAGACCAATCTATTAAATAATCGATCACATAATTGTTAGCCTTAAAAGGTAAAACCTTAGCAACAATTTCAATTTCCTGCTTGACAGATTCAGGGAGCATTTTCATGTACTCAATCTGCCTGAAGTTTTTTGCGTTATAACTTATAATTTTCATTAATATTCTCTTAATATGGTCCTTATCAATACCAACAGTATTTGTTGTAAAATGTTTGATAGAATCAGCAGAAGTATCTTATTCGCAATGAATCTTCAATTGTGAATGCAGAATCAAAAGTCAGAAGTGGTTACTACAGATTTACAAATCGTAATTTTCGCCAATAAGAAATATAAAAGTTTAAGATTGTATAAAATACTTCAAAGACAGCTCTGAATTTTTAATGCTTTGTTGCTACTTTAGCGCTATTACTAATTAGTATAGAATTAATGAATCCGGAATTATTAGAGTTATTGACAACGATGCGTATGCCTTATGGGAAGTACAAAGGACGTATTTTATGTGATTTGCCCGAACCTTACCTGGTTTGGTATCATAACAAAGGATTTCCTGAAGGTAAATTAGGCATGCTTCTACACACCTTATACGAAATCAAGCTAAACGGGCTGGAGTATTTGCTGAAGCCTTTGCGGAAATAAACTGATAAAAAACAAAAGCCCCAACTAGCATTAGTAGTTGAGGCTTTATCCGATTAGTAATAAGTCACTGTCCGAACTTATAACTTATGCCGAAACCAAAGAGTTGTTTAAATTGTGCTTTGGCTTCTCCTACAGTCCCATCTTCTGCAACGTATTTAATATCATCATCGTAAATGAAATTAAATGATGCGATTGCACTAAGATAAGAATTTACCTTCATATTAAAGGCAAGCTCCCAATCAATATCTACATTTTGTGGTTTATCTCTCAGGTTTGAAAACAAGTCGAGACGCGTATTTACATCTACATTTTTTACAAGGTCTGCTTTTTTAGCCAGCAGCTTTACCGAAGCACCATATTCTTCACGAAGGTTTTTTCCTTCTTTTACACCAAAAGCTCCTGCATTTGATAGAGAGTCATCCAATACAATGGTCATTTTACTGGTAAGTGGCGACATATACAACGAGAAATTATCACTTGGCTTATAGTCGATACCTAATGAGAAATTCACATAGGCCGGCGACATAAATTCGGATAGCTTAATGGTGTTTTCCGGTGGATCATTATAACCAACATCAAATTGAGTTTTAAAGTCTAATAATCCTGTATAAAACCACTTTTTGTTCTCATTGGCTGCAAAACCAAGTTTAGAAGTATAGTACAGTTTATCTTCGGTTTTAACCATATTGTCGGTTCCTTGTTTGGTTAAACCATAACCAAGATCAAGAATATTCTCCCAATTAACTTTGTCTTTGCTGTAATTGAAGTGCATATTCAGCAAAAACGTTCCGGCAACGGAGTTCTTACCACCGGCAGCCCAATTGGTTAAGGAGACCTGGTTAAAAGTAAAAGAGGGTGTTCCACCTATTTTCCAGTACTTTACTGTGTCATTTTCTGCAGTTTGCCCCATTACTGACAGACTTACCAGTATCAGGCAAAAGCTCATAACTTTCTTCATAAATATTCAAGCTAAAAATTAAGAAATGCTCCACCTGGCGTGGAGCAGTATTGTAGGTTAATTACTTTGCATTGTGCAAGTGTACATCTCTTTGAGGGAATGGTATGGTGATACCTTGCTTGTCAAACTCTTTCTTAACAAACTCCATCATATAAAAATAGACATCCCAGTAGTCCGATGTTTTGGCCCATACGCGGGTCACTAAATTGACAGAACTATCACCATGTTCGAGCACGCCGATAAATGCTTCAGGGTCTTTGAGGATAGCTTCATTTTTATCGGCAACAGACCTAATGATTTCCCTTGCTTTATCAATATCGTCATCATAGCCAATGCCAAAAACAAAGTCAACACGGCGTGTATCTTCTTTTGTATAGTTAACCATAGCACCTGTTGATAAACCTCCGTTAGGAATAATCACCACTTTATTATCAAGGGTGGTTAATATGGTATTGAATATCTGAATTTCTTTTACCAAACCGGTGTGTCCTTGTGCTTCAATATAATCGCCTACCTTAAAAGGTTTTAGTATTAATAAAATAACACCACCCGCAAAGTTTTGCAAAGTTCCCGATAGAGCCATACCTACTGCTAAACCGGCAGCACCAAGCAGGGCAATAAATGAGGTCATTTGAATACCCAGGTAGGTAATAACACTTATAAATAGCATCACTTTAAGCGTTACCGAAGTAAGGCTGATAATAAAAGGAATAAGTGTTTCGTCGATGTTGCGTGAGACCAGTAAGCGTTTGAATCCTTTGACAATTTTGTTGATAATCCAAAGACCAACAACGGCAATAATGATGGCAATTAGTACTTTCAGTCCATTGGCAATTACCCAATCATAAATCTTTTGCCAGTCGAAATTTTCGAGGTTAAATCCATCCATAGTTATATAAGTTAAGTTCTAATTAAAGTTCACTGTTTAAAACACATCAGCTTGGCTAATGTTCTTGTAGAGTTAGTAAATGTCATACTAACACCTTGTTGTTATTTTATTCTTATTGATTAATTTCGCGATTCAAATAATGAATATATGTCAGAAGTGAAAGAGAATGTGACAGATAAGATCATTGTTCCTGAGGGTGTTAAAGGGCTGATCTTCGATATGGATGGAACTTTAGTGGATAGCACACCAATACATTATCAGGCTTGGCTGGACGCGTGTGCCCCGTTTGGTGTCAGTTACGATTATGATTTTTTCATCACTTTAACCGGAAGGCCAGTACTCGAATTGAGTAAAGATTTGATTCAGCGCTTTGATATGGATATTGAACCGATTGAGTTGGTGAGAATTAAAGAATCATTGGTGGAGAAAAACCTGGATAAGGTGGTATTGGTTAAAGCAGTTAATGAGGTGCTTGAACAATATAAAGGTAAATTGCCAATGGCTGTAGGCACCGGAGCTAGCAGAGATAGAGCACAGAAGTTGCTTACTGACGCAGGTATTATTGATCTCTTTGATGCCATTGTAACATCTGATGATGTGGATAATTATAAGCCACATCCTGATACATTTTTAAAAGCGGCTAAGCTAATTGATGTGGCACCTGAAGATTGTATTGTTTTCGAAGATGGACACTTGGGTATTGATGCTGCTATAACGGCAGGTATGCAAGTGATTGATGTAAAACCTTTCTATGAATAAATGAATCTACCTCCTTTTGACCTGTTACTAATATTT
>DIYS01000050.1 GCA_002429115.1 Saccharicrinis sp. UBA6048
GTTTTGCTCCGGATTTTGCAATAGCGTAGGGTGAAGAGAATCGAAGCCCTACGTTAACGATTCATATATCACCGGTGCAGTCAATCCTGCTATTAGCTGTAGAAATTACCATGCAACGGAATTCAATATTGATTGATAGAACGTACAAAAAGTAAGAAGTATCTATTGACGTTTTTATAGAATGGAAAACACCCTAAGATTAATACAACAACGTCAATCTTGAAGTAATTTAAATTAGTTGTTGAAGGAAGAGGGGGCAATAAAAAAGTCCCCAAATAAATTGAGGACTTTAATAATATTATCGAGTTGAGCTAAATGAAATTACTTCACATTAGCAATTGTATCACTCTTGTAATCACCAGCTTTTAGTTTTTCCTTTACTTCACGGAAAGCTTTGATCGTATAATCAACATCTTCCATAGTGTGAACAGCCGTAGGAATAATACGAAGCATGATTTGATCCTTTGGAATTACCGGATAAACAACAATCGAACAGAAGATGTTGTAGTTTTCACGTAAGTCCATAGTCAACATAGTAGCCTCACCTACATTTCCTTCTAAGAATACAGGTGTTACCGGAGATTCTGTTTTACCTAAGTTGAAGCCTGCACCTTTCAATCCTGATTGTAATCTTTCAACTACTTTCCAAAGGTTGGCTTTGTGCTCAGGTTGGTCGCGCAACATCTCAAGACGCTTGTGTGCACCCATTACCATTGGCATTGGTAGTGACTTAGCGAAGATTTGTGAACGCATGTTGTAACGCAGGTAATTAATAACTTCTTCAGTACTGGCTACAAAACCACCAATACCAGCCATTGACTTGGCAAAAGTATTAAAAACAACGTCGATTTGATCTACTACATCATAGTGTTCTGCAACGCCGGCACCGGTTTTACCCATCGTACCAAATCCGTGTGCATCATCCACTAAAATGCGGAAGTTATACTTTTCTTTTAGCTTAACGATACCTTTTAAGTTACCTAGGTCACCGGCCATACCGAATACACCCTCAGTAATAACAACGATACCACCGCCAGTTTCTTTTACTCTTTTGGTAGCAAACTGAAGCATTTTCTCACATTTGTCCATTTCGTTGTGAGCAAAAACGAAGCTTTTACCACCTTTGGCCTTGTGAAGAAAAATACCGTCCATGATACAAGCGTGAGACTCGGAGTCGTATACGATTACATCATTGCGGTCGAATAAAGTATCAATGATAGATACCATACCCTGGTATCCGAAGTTTAATAGATAAGCATCTTCTTTACCTACAAATTCAGCAAGTTTAGCTTCCAGCTCTTCGTGTTTGCTGGTTTGACCTGACATCATACGAGCTCCCATTGGGTAAGCCATACCATATTCCATAGCCGCATCAGCATCTGCCTTACGTACTTCCGGGTGGTTAGCCAATCCAAGGTAGTTGTTTAAACTCCATGTAAGTACTTCTTTGCCACGGAATTTCATTTTTGGGCTGATTTCACCCTCTAGTTTTGGAAACGTGAAATATCCGTGTGCTTCTTTACTATATTGACCCAAAGGGCCCATGTTTTTCTTTATTTTATCGAAAATGTCCACTATACTGAGCTTTTAAAATTTTCCGTGCAAATGTAATGTTTTTAGTTATTTATTTGAAAGAAACTATATTAAAAAAGGTATGGAGCTGCACTTTGTGTATTCTAAAAGCTTGTAAATTTCAGGTTGACAATACTTAACGAGTGAAGTGTTCAAATTAAGCATATGAATTAAATGAACCGTTTATTGATCTAAATAGTTAGTTTATTGAGTCATTTTCCCGCACTTGTTGAATATATCAAAGGCAATGTTGTGAGGTTAATTACTAAAGTATATCTTTGCATGTTGTAAAATAATAGTTTAGACGCGTCTTTATCGATCTTTTAATTAACTACAATTACATCAAATATATGAATTTGAAGCATTTACTTGTTGTTTTGGTTTTAATAGGCCTCGTTGCTACCGGGTGTAGTAAGTATCAGAAATTACTTAAAAGCCAGGATTATGAGCTTTGGTATGCCGAAGCAATGAAGTACTATGAGAAGGAAGATTATACGCGTGCAGCTACTTTACTAGGACAATTAGTAAATATTTATCGAGGTACCGATAAGTCTGAAGAAGTCAATTATACGTATGCAAATTGTTTGTATGGACTGAATGATTTCTTGACAGCGGGTCATTTTTACCGTGAGTATGTTAAGACCTTCCCAGCTGGTGACTATGCTGAAGATTGTCAGTATATGAGCGCCTATTGTTATTACGAGCGTTCTCCAAAGCCACGTTTGGATCAAACAACAACAGAAGAAGCCATTCAGGAGTTTCAGTTGTTTATTAATATGTATCCGAACAGTGCAAGGGTAGAAGAGGCAACTCGCTTAATGGATGAATTACGCGATAAACTGGTATTTAAATCGTACCTGAATGCAAAGCTGTATTACAACTTGGGTGACTATATGGGTAATAACTATAAGTCAGCCGTGATTGCCGCGCAGAATAGTCTGAAAGATTTTCCTGATACTAAATACCGCGAAGAACTTTCATTTTTGATTTTGGAATCGAAATACATTCAGGCGGTCAATAGTATTGAAGAGAAGAAAGAGGAACGAGTTCGTGATACTATGGATGAATATTATTCGTTTGTTAATGAATTCCCTGAAGGAAAATTTCGAAAGAAAGCAGATAAAATATTTGATGATACAAATAGTATGTTGAAAACATACGATAACGAAGTTGCAATAAAATAAAATGTTAACATATGCCTATTGATTACAAAAAAACAAACGCGCCAGTTTCAACAGTAACATGGGACAAAAATGAATTGTCTGAGCCTACTGGTAACATCTACGAATCAATCGTTGTTTTGGGTAAAAGAGCAAATCAGATTAGTTCAGAGATGAAAGAGGAGCTTAATAAAAAGCTTCAGGAGTTTGCTTCATACACTGATAACCTGGAAGAGGTGTTTGAAAATCGTGAGCAAATTGAAATCTCACGTTTCTATGAGCGTTTGCCAAAACCTGTTTGTATTGCTACACAGGAATTTGTTGAAGGTAACGTTTATCACCGTAACCCAGAAAACGAAGTGAAAGAAGAGTAGTACTTTTCTAAGAAAGAATCACAAGAAAATCGAATAAAAGATTTTGTAAGCATAAAAAGATAAGGGAGAATGCAAATTCTCCTTTATCTTTTTTTATTTTTGAGATTATGCTAAAAGGTAAAAAGTTTATTCTCGGTATTTCAGGAGGAATTGCAGCGTACAAATGTGCTCAATTAACCCGCTTGTTGGTGAAAGAGGGAGCAGAGGTTCAGGTGATAATGACAAAGCTGGCAAAGCAGTTTATCACGCCATTAACCATGGCTACCCTTTCGAAACGACCGATTTTAGTGGAGTTTTTCGATCCTGAAAATGGTGCCTGGAATAGTCATGTTGATACCGGATTGTGGGCAGATGCCATGATTGTTGCTCCGGCAACGGCGAATACCATGGGTAAAATGGCGAATGGTGTAGCTGATAATTTGTTAATCACTACTTATCTGTCGGCTAGATGCCCGGTGTTTGTTGCGCCTACAATGGACCTGGATATGTATCAACACCCATCCACACAAACGAATATGGCTACCTTAAAATCCTACGGTAATCATTTGATTGAGCCTAACGATGGAGAGTTGGCAAGTGGTTTGGTTGGTAAAGGGAGAATGGCAGAACCTGAAGAGATCGTTGCAGCTTTGAAGGATTTTTTTTTGAAAAAAAATAAGGCCGATTTATCAGGTAAAAAAGTGCTTGTGACAGCTGGTCCAACCCATGAAAAGATAGATCCGGTACGCTTTATTGGTAATTATTCTTCTGGTAAAATGGGTTATGCCATTGCAGAAGAGCTGGCAGAGCGTGGTGCTGAGGTTACCTTAGTAAGTGGACCTACTAACTTAAAGGTGTGTCATCAAAATATCAAACGAATCGATGTGGTATCGGCCGAACAAATGTATTTAGCTTCTCAAGAGAAGTTTGGATCAATGGATGCTGCAATTATGTCGGCTGCAGTAGCTGACTATACGCCTGCTGTAAAAGCGGATGAAAAGGTTAAGCGTACTGCTGATAATATGTCAGTAGAGCTTAGAGCCACAAAAGATATCGCCGCTGAACTTGGTAAACTTAAGTCGGATAAGCAGGTTCTGGTGGGCTTTGCGCTAGAAACGCAGGATGTAATTGCCAATGGAGAATTAAAACTGAAAAAGAAGAACCTTGATTTTATCGTACTAAACAGCTTGAAAGATAAAGGTGCAGGTTTCAATACAGATACCAATAAGGTAACTTTTATTGATAAGGAAAATAAGACGACAGAATTTGCGTTAAAGTCTAAGGTAGAGGTTGCCGGTGATATTGTAGATAAACTGGTTGATTGCCTGCAGTCTAAGAATCTGACGAATCGATAAAATATAATCTTATGAAACGGCTTATTGTTGCTTTATTTTTGGTTTATGGTGTATTTGTGCAGGCACAGGAATTTCAGTGCGCTGTACAGGTGACTTCACAAAAAATCCAGGGGTCGAACAAGAAGGTGTTTGAAACACTTCAAACGGCACTGATGGAGTTTATGAACAATCAAAAATGGACGAACGATAAGTTTTCTCCTGAGGAACGGATTGACTGTAATATACTGATTAATATTACAGAGATGATTTCCATAGATGAATTCAAAGGGTCGCTTCAAATTCAGGCAAGACGCCCCGTTTATAATTCTAATTATTATACGGTTTTGTTGAATCATCAGGATCAGGATTTTCATTTTCGCTATGTCGAGTTTGAGCCACTGGTGTATAACCCAAATAGTTTTGACTCAAACCTTATAGCTGTTTTGGCATACTATGCTAATGTAGTATTGGGACTTGATTATGACTCGTTCAAGAATAATGGAGGTACAACTTATTTTCAGGAGGCGGAGCGCATTGTAAATCGCGCACAGGGTGCACGAGAGGCAGGATGGAAATCGTTTGAAGGACAGCGTAACAGGTATTGGCTGATTGAAAATATTTTAAATCAGTACCATCGTCCTTTGCGCCAATGTATGTATGAATACCATCGTAAAGGGCTTGATCGAATGAGCGATAAAGTAGAGGAAGCTCGAGCTGAAATCCTTAAGGCATTGGAATTAACGCGAAAGGTGCATCGTCAGCGTCCAAGTTCTTTTTTTACCCAGGTGTTTTTTACAGCTAAATCAGATGAATTAGTAAATATTTTTTCTGAATCCTTTTCAATGGAAAAAGGAAGGGTGGTTGAGCTTCTAAAGGAGGTTGATCCGGGTAACAGTCAGAAATACGAAAAGATTTTAAAGTCTAGCTAATATATGCTTAAGTCATTATCTATATCAAATTACGCCTTAATTGATAAGGTTGAAGTTGAGTTTGACAATGGACTCACGGTGATAACAGGAGAAACAGGTGCTGGTAAATCGGTGCTTTTGGGTGCATTGTCGTTGATTTTAGGTCAGCGGAGTGATCTGAGTGCTTTGCTCAATAAAGAACAAAAATGCATCGTAGAAGGCGAGTTTTTTATAGGTAATTATGGATTAGTGGAGCTGTTCGAAGCAAATGATGTTGATTATGAAGAGGTGACTATCATTCGTCGCGAGCTCTTGCCATCTGGTAAGTCACGTGCTTTCGTAAATGACACACCTGTTAATCTGGCTTTCTTAAAAAGGATTAGTGCGCGTTTAATTGATGTGCATTCTCAGCATCAGAACTTGCTACTTGATGATAATGGCTTTCATATGATGGTGGTGGATACAGTCGCTAATAATGCTGAATTAATAGCCGGTTATAAGAGAGAATATAAAAAATATTGCCGATTACAACGAGAGATATCGGATTTGGTCGATGAAAATCAACGCCAGAAAGCCGACCTTGATTATATGCAGTTTCAGTTTAATCAACTGGATGAAGCCGTTCTTAAAGAAGATGAACAGTCGGAGTTGGAAGGTACATTGGAGCAGCTTTCGCATGCCGAAGAGATTAAAACAAACCTGGTTGATGTTGTAAATAACTTAAGCGAGGAGCCGGCCCCGATTGTTGAACTGCTTTCCGATTCACTGAATAAGCTGGAGAAGATAAAAGACTTTTTGCCGGATGGGGATGAATTGATTCAGCGCGTAGATTCTGCTCGGATTGACCTGAAAGATATGAGTGAAGATTTAGGTGCCAGAGCAGAAGAAATGGAGTATAATCCTGAAACGATTCAACGCGTACAAGAGCGTTTGGATTTATTATACGGTCTGCAACAAAAGCATCGTGTGGAGTCGGTTAGGGAGTTGCTTGAAATAAAAACTGAACTGCAGACCAACATTGATAAGATTAATTTCTTCGATGATGAGTTAAGCAATCGACAGAATGAGTTGGCTAAGATTGAAAATGTATTAAAGCAATTGGCCGGGAAAATTACGAAAGGGCGCAAAGCTGTCTTTAATACCATTAAAGATTCTATTGAAAAGCAGCTTCGTGTATTGGGAATTCCTCACGCTAATTTTGTGATCAGTCATCAGTTAAGCGATTCATTCCAACAGGATGGATGTGATGAAATAGAGTTCCTGTTTGCAGGAAATAAAGGTGGTATACCGGCTCCGGTAAATAAGGTGGCATCAGGAGGTGAAATTTCACGTGTCATGCTATCGATTAAGTCACTGTTATCTGCTTCCAAAGGGTTACCTACCGTTATTTTCGATGAAATTGATACGGGAGTGTCAGGTGAAGTCGCTGATCAGATGGGTAGTATTATGGCTGGAATGGGTGCCGGAATGCAGGTGATTAGCATAACGCACC
>DIYS01000104.1 GCA_002429115.1 Saccharicrinis sp. UBA6048
CATGGCTTCGATACTTCCTGCCATACCTGCACCATACCGCCCTGCCATAACACCTGCAGACGTATTTCCTATATAATCGAGCTTAAACTTATTCTGAATGTCATCAATAAAAAAACTATCTCGCTCGAGGGCATAGGGCTGACGATTGAAGTATAAATTAGTTTCTACCTGCGATGGTATTGGTGAATATGGAAACAGTCGGGATGCCGTTATATCACATTCCTGCGATTCAACAATCTGAGTGTCTTTCTTCAGTTTCGATATGCTTGTTTGAAAAATGGAATATTCACCACTCCACAACATCGTGTAACAAAGGGTATCACCAGATACTGTAAGTGCAGGTGAGTATTCGGTCATGCCAATGATACCAGTAGGATAATCGGTAAGTTGCCTGATCTCGTTCGAAACAGTATTGAGTAAATATAAATTTCGCCGACCATCCCAGTTCGAGAGAAAAAGCACCTCATCCTTATTTGATGTGGCTATCGGGTTTAAATTTTTTGCACCAATAAAGGTCTGTAATACCTTTTGATTGGTACCATCCAAAGACGTGTATGCTATATTTAAACTATTGCGTGATAGCAATGAGGTGCTTAGTGCCCGATCAGTAACATAGAAGATCGAATTTCCATCCTGACTCCAGGATGGTTGAGTACACGAAAACTCATTTTGTGTGACATTTCTTGTCACATTTGTCTCTACATTATAGATGACAATATCAGAAACACCTTCTTTAAGTGCAGCAAATGCTATTAATTCGCCACCTGGTGACCAGGCTGGCCAGCTTATTTCATCAAGTTCCGGAATAAATATTTCCCGGGTGACCTCCTTCTTCTTGACATCAAACAACAAGCAAACTGATTTGCCCTGTTTAAAAGCGATGAACGCAAAGTAGCGACTATCGGGCGACCACGAGCCGGAGGTTTCCAGGTAATTTAAGGCATCTATCTCATCATGACTGGTTGCGGTGTACAATCTGGAAATAACCTTTCCGCTACCTGCTTCTGCCATAAATAAATCAATATCATACAAATCCCTTTCCGACAGGTAAACAATGTACTGTCCATCGGGGCTAATGGAAGGATTTAGATTATATCGACCACTATTTTTCTTAGAGATAATCCGCTTACCAACAATGGAGAAGGTGGAGTCTACCTGCTCCTGCAAAAGATGGTTCCTTAACTCCTGCTTCCAAATTCCCGACAATGAATCGGCAGAAATCATCAGTACATCGTTAATGGCCTGTTCATAACCATAATAAGCAGTTGCTTTAAATAAGCGGGAGATATATTGCTCACCATATTCATGAGCGATGAAAGCCCAAAAAGCATGACCATATCGATAAGGTGAATAACGATAGCTTTGTGTCATCTGCTTAAGCGTCGGAAAATTATTATTAATGAGTGCATCGCGCATCCATAATACGGTATGACTATTAATGCTACCCAATGATAAGTACTCTGCCATTCCTTCAATCATCCATAATGGGACATTGTTAATAGCCATCAGGTTAATATCCTCATCATGCGTCAACATATGATATTGAAAGGCATGCACCAGCTCGTGACCCAGAACATGATCGGTTTGTTGCCTGGTAAACGTCACTGGCATTACCACGCGTCGCTTCATGCCCTCGGTAACACCACCCGTCCCAACATCAATCCGACTACTAACAGCTGTTGTTTGTTGAAAATCGGCATGATTTGAATAGAACAATATTGGACTTTTGGTATTGAATGTATCTAGTAATACCTGTTGGTGGTAATAGTACCACTTTTCAGACTGACGAGCCAATTCATTTACCAGAGCTTTATTATCGAAATAATGGTAAAGCTCAAAATGAGGTGTTTTATAAAGCTGGAAACTAAAATTCTCGTAGGAAGGTTTATTCTGTCCGAAATACTGCGCACGCCCGCTTATGCATAGAAGTACTAATATAAGTATGGAGATTAGCGTGCGCATAGCTCAGTCTGTTTATGTCTTTAAAACATACGATCTTAATTAGCTTAAGTTATGTTTATTTTTAAAGTATTGTCAATTGCTGATCAGCTTGATTTTTTCCGTAACAGTCGTAAGCTGCCAAAACCAGCAATGATTGAAATATAAAATCCAAAATCATACCACCAGCCGGTGTTGAAGGTTTCATATAGGGTGATGTCTTTATTAAATATGCCGAGGATTAAGGAAATGGGAGCAATCCATCCATGCCATATTCCAGTAAAGAAACCAGCAGGATCAACTGGTGAATAATTACCACCTCCGGGCAAACAAGAACTCATGACCAGCAAAAGTGCAACTAAAAGTAATGGGATGGTGATTCGAGTGTTAAGCTTCATAGCAAAATCGTTTATAGTTAAACATGGTTGTTATTGATGGAAAATAAATCTACTAAAAAAACGAACTATTGACAACAAGCACATACGATGAAATCATCACCTATTGACATGAATAATTTTTAATCAGTATTGATTATTACAGACTTAAGGTATTGAGTTAATATTTCTGTATTTTAAATGCCGAAAACCTAATTTCTTATTTATGACAACAGCACAAATACAGCAGTGCAAGGTATGCACAAAGCGAAAATTTAATCCTTCCATCGGATTAATCTGTGGAATAACAATGGAAAAACCAATTTTTGAAGGTAATTGCGACGAAGGTGAATTAGATGAAGCTGAAGCAATACGATTACAAAAGCTCAATGAAGCAGCCCAAGAAGAAGAGGTATCTTCCGGCTTTTTTGGTGCTGAGAAGAAAGGCCTTCAAAAGGGTGTATTGGGTGGCGCAGCCATGATTGCCATTGCCATCACCTGGTTTGTCCTTGGCCTGGCAGCCAATCGAATTTTCTTTTACCCACCTATTTTATTTATTATCGGAGTCGTTGCGCTTATCAAGGGACTCATTGAAGGCAACTATATAGGTGACAAGAAACGACAATAACCGATCGAAAATATTCAGGTAGATATTATATTAGATCAACACCACAACTTTGGTACTGATCTAATAATTAAGCTATATGGATCAGATAGAATTATCTGATCCTCTTCTTCGCCTGAAATAATTGAAGTTTTCATAAAAAAATAATTGCTGCAGCCTTTTGATAATAGCAAATTCCTTTCTATTTTTGCATCCGCTGAAATGGTGATACACCATACAAAGCCGGGCCTATAGCTCAGTTGGTTAGAGCACCTGACTCATAA
>DIYS01000120.1 GCA_002429115.1 Saccharicrinis sp. UBA6048
GTGCTTGACGCAGTTAAAATGGTAACACCAATAAAATATAAATCCAGAGAAACTAAAATATATATAACACTTATAAAATAATTGCCTATGAGGTAGTTTACTAAACTAAAAAAAACCGGACTGATGCGGCAACATCACCCCGGTTAATAAATTTAAAAACAAGTTTTAAAGTAAATCATTCAAAAGTATGAAAAAAAATTTGAATGGCATGAGGCGTATGTACTTGTGTCTAAACCCTAAATCTTGGAAGATTATGAAACTAACGTTGGTTTTAATGATTTTCGGTATGGTTCAGATTTCTGCGACGACATACTCGCAGAATGTGAAGCTAAATCTAAAACGTGGCCAAAATACACTTGAAAATGTATTTAATGCCATTGAACAGCAGTCATCGTTCACCATTTTCTTTAACGATGATCAAGTTGATATCAATGAACTAATTAACGTAAGGCTGCACGAAGGTGATCTGGCCGAGGTGCTTGATAGCGCTCTGGAAGGAACCGGGCTTACTTACAAAATTAATGACAAATTGATCATTATTTTGGAAGAACAGCCAACAGTCGCTGTTCAGCAAGAAACGCAACGAACAGTCAGCGGTAAAGTAATTGGTTTAGATGGTGAAGCACTTCCTGGTGTAAACGTCTTTATAGAAGGCACAACGAACGGTACCATTACAAATATCGATGGTGAATATGAATTAACTTTTAGTGCCGGAGATGTAAATATTGTATTCTCCTTTATTGGATTTGAAAGCCAGGTGATCGCAATAGGTGATCGTACCACATTGAATATTACACTGGTGGAAGAGTCTATTGGCCTTGATGAAGTTATTGCTGTTGGTTATGGTGTTCAGAAGAAGAGTGACTTGACTGGTGCTGTTGCAAGTGTAAAGAGTGATAAATTAACAAAGGTTGCTGTTTCAAATCCGGCTGAAGCATTGCAGGGACGAATGGCAGGTGTTAGTATTACTTCTATTGGTGGTGGTCCAGGTGCAGGCATGGATATTAAAATTCGTGGAGCAAGTACATTGAATGATAATGATCCATTGGTAATAATTGATAATGTACCAGGAAGTATGTATATGCTAAATCCTTCAGACATTGAATCAATTGAGGTGCTAAAGGATGGTGCTGCTGCAGCAATCTATGGTACCGAAGCCGCAAATGGGGTAATCTTAATCACCACTAAGAAAGGTAAAGAAGGCAAGATGAGTGTTGATGTTTCGGCTAAGTGGGCAAGTCAGGTTCAAACATCAGAACTAAACATGGCTAACTCTGAGCAATATATGCAAATTGCCAATGCAATGTATGATAATAATCCTGATGAAAGTAAGCCAAAATACCTTTCAGAACCATATTATTATGATACTGATTGGTTAGGGGCTGTATTTCGTAAAGCACCAATGCAAGAGTATAATGTGAATTTCAGAGGAGGAAATGAATCCACCCAATATTATGTTTCAGCTGGTTGGCTTGATCAAGAAGGTACAATTATAGGTACAGATTTTCAAAAGGCAAACCTAAGGTCAAAAGTTGACTTTTCAGGCGAATGGTTATCTGGTGGAATTAATATCAGTTATAACGAAACGGATCAGGATAATCGATCATTGAGTATTAAGGAAACATATGAGATACTACCAATGGTTCCTGTTTATGATGATTCTCGTCCAGATGGGTTTGGTTATCCGAATACAGATGAGTTGGGTATGCCAGCAAATAACAACCCAATTGGTAGAGAACACTTTGTTGATAGTCAATATCGTGATGAATACTTAAGTGCTAATGGTTATCTTACTTTTGATATAATGGAGGGTTTGAATTTCCGTTTTGAAGCCGGATTAAATAATAGTAATCGTCATAGCTTCTCACATAATCCATCTTATAACATTAATGATAAGGAGGAAGTATTTTATCCATCAGTTTGGGAGCAACGCTATAATTGGCGTGAGGTAAACATCAATAACATTCTTACATATGATAAAACAATTGGTAAGCATAAGTTTGGATTAATGGCCGGTTATGTAACGAAAAAGGCAACAACCGATTTCATTGAAGCAAGTATTACCGGATTTAAAGATGTATACAGTGCAGAACTAAATGAGGATGGTGATGGTGCAGTCTTAATTAAGGAGGAGGTACCAACAGGCTTCTTGGATGAAAGCTTTAATACATTAAGAGCAGGACTAGATGGTACAAAAGATGTTGATGGTACAAGAACAACTTATACCAGAGCGTCAATAATCGGTCGACTTAATTATTCATACAACGATCGTTATTTGATTCAAGCAACAATTCGTCGAGATGGTTCTTCAAAATTTGGACCGGATTCTCGTTATGGAACGTTCCCATCAGTTGCTTTAGGATGGAGAATGTCGGAAGAAGGATTTATGGCAGATATCGATTTCTTAAGTAACCTTAAATTAAGAGGTAGTTATGGTATTTTGGGTAATGAAGGAAGTCTTGATTTATACAGATACCTTCCATTAATGAGTAGTTATACTTCAGAGTTTGGTTCATATTCCATGGGACGCGGTGAAACTGTATGGACAGGAACCATCTCAAGAGATTTGGAAAACCGTGAATATAGATGGGAAAAAACCTCAACGGTAAATATTGGTGTTGATTTTGGCTTTTTTAATAATAAACTCTCCGGAGCCATTAACTACTATGACAATAAAACCACTGATATGTTAGTTGATAAACCGATTCCATTATCGGCCGGATTAAGAACACCTACTGTAAACTTTGGAGAAATGGTAAATAGTGGTGTGGAAGTTGAGCTAAACTACCAAAATAATATTGGTGAAATTAACTACTCTTTATTTGGATCTTTAAGCACAACAAAGAATGAAGTGACTAAAATGGGTAGCGAGGATGAAAGTATTCCTGGTGTTGGTTTAAATTACACCGAACACTATGCACACCAAACAAAAGTAGGTTATGCATTAGGGTCTTATTGGTTGTATCAAATGGATGGTATTTTTCAGAGCCCTGAGGAGGTATTAGCACACACTAATAGTGAAGGTGAAGTCATTCAGCCGGATGCAAAACCTGGAGATATACGATTTAAAGATATTGATGGAGATGGTGAAATAACACCAGAAGATAAGATCTTCAGCGGCGTAGGTATCCCTAAGTATAACTTTAGTTTTAGTATCGATGCCAATTATAAATCGTTTGATTTATCAATTTTAATGCATGGTGCTGGCGGGCATAAAATCTATAACGGAAACAGGTATTATTACGAGTCGATGCGAACAAATCGTAATATGTTTACCTCAACGCTAAATGCCTGGACACCGGATAATACCAATACGAATATTCCAAGAGCGGTAATTGGTGATCCAAGCCAAAATAGCAGGGAGTCAACTCGCTTCCTCGAGGATGGAGATTTCATGCGAATTAAAAATATTCAGTTGGGATATACCTTACCAGCTGATATAACACAACGAGTTAAGATTAATAAAGCGCGAGTATACGTGAGTGGGCAAAACCTATTTACATTCACAAAATATTCAGGACAAGACCCGGAAATAGGTAGAAGTGATGTTTGGAGTCCAGGATTGGATACAGCATTATACCCAATATCTAAGATGTATATTGTAGGTGTACAATTGAGTTTCTAACCCCATAAGAATAATACAATGAAGAAATATATAATATATAGCTTATTAGCAATGATTCCGTTCATTTGGGGCTGTGAGGATGATTTCCTTACAACAACACCAGATGATAAACTGACAAGTGAAGCGTTTTATCGTCATGTAGCAGATGCAGAGGCTGCTTTGGCAACTGTATATGCTCAGATTGGAGCAGCTGACCGCTGGGATGTAACTGAGGTGAATTTTGTTGTTGAACATTTCAGATCAGATATGTGTATGCCTGGTCCAGACCGTTATGCAGACTGGACAGCAATTTCTACATTTACTAATACAGCTGGTAATTCGCGTTCAACCATATACTGGGAAGACGCATACCGTGGCTTAAACCATGCGAATCAGGTAATTGAAAAAGTTGGTGAAATGTCTGATGCTATTATCCTTCCTGAAGAGCGCTCGCAGGTTGTTGCTGAGGCAAAGTTTTTACGTGGATTTTTACATTTTCGTCTGTTAAACAATTGGGATCAAATAATCTTACAAGATGCAGCTCCTAAAAGTGAAGCAGATTTGTCAAAGCCATTAAGTGACAGGGAGACAGTATGGATGTTAGTAGAGCAGGATTTTAAAGATGCTGCAGCTGTTTTGCCAGTTTCATATGAAACGTCGAGAGTAGGTAGAGCTACAAAAGGAGCTGCTATAGGTTACCTGGGAAAAGCTTTATTGTACCAAGGTAAAAATGGCGAGGCGGCAGCAGAATTCAAAAAGATAGTAGAAGATGGTGTTGGAAACTATGAATTGGTAGATAACTTCATGAGTAATTTTGATGGTACTAATGAGAATAACAAAGAATCGGTTTTCGAAATTCAATATTCTGCTGTTCGTTCAAACGGACGTCACATTGGTCATGTAACAGGTAAATTTACTTCTGCTCCTGAAACAGGAGGGTGGGGAAATATTGAAGCAACGCCACATATGGTTGACCAGTTTAAACAGGAAGGTACAATTGCTACCACAGGAAAGTATGATTCTCGCATATATCAAACATTATTCTTTGACGATCCGGATGTAGATGTTTTTGGACAAAGTTTTGAGGATGTTTTTGGTGCTGGATCTGATCGTGCTCTATATAGAAAGTTTACACTTAGTGATAAGCCAGAAAGTGAAAATTCAGCTTGGTATTCTTCACAAAATGTTCCAGTAATGCGCTATTCAGATGTTTTATTAATGTATGCAGAGGCTTTAAATGAATCAAGTACTGCTGATGCAGCCAAACCTTTTGTGGATGAAGTAAGAGAGCGTTCTGACATGCCTGCTTTACCTTCAGGTTTATCAAAAGAAGAAATGCGTAGTCGAATTATGCATGAAAGAGCCGTGGAATTAGCATTTGAAGGACATCGTTTTATCGACCTTAGAAGATGGAGTGAATTGTGGGGAGATCAGACGATACTTGAAGATCATATGCTTAATAGTGGTAAGCCAGGTGCTAGTAATTTTAATTACTCTGATCATGCTTACTTCCCGATCCCTGAATCTGAAACGAATTCTAATGGAGCTTTAAAGAATTAAAAAATTGGGAGTAATAAAAGCATTGTTACACCTATAAAAATTAAACTATGAAGACGTTTAAAAAATCTATATATCTATTACTAATACTGCCTATACTCGCAGCTTGTGAGGTAGATGGTCTGTTTGATATAGAACAGGAAACAACAGTTATTAAATTGGACAGTGAAACCTATGCGGCTAACTTTCTAGTTATTGATGGTGAAGTTACAGAAACTCAAGATGAGGTCTTATTTGTCACATTTGGTAAGAAATTACCTTATGATGTTACAATTAATATTACTATTGATGATGCAGAAACAACGGCAAGTCCAGACATGTATGATATTGAATCAAATACTGTTATGCTGCCAGCCAATCAATCAAGTGTTGCATTACCAATAACCTATAACACAGAATCATTACCTAATGGCGAATCGGTTAAGATTGTATTTACTATTAATAGTGTAGATAACAATTTACGTTTGCATCCAATACCATCAACTATTACGATACAAAAAGCAGAGTTTAATATTGCACAATTCATTGGTAAGTATGATTACTTAGGTGATGGTTGGAGTCGCGATTATGGCGAACTGCGTCGAACTGATGATCCATTTGTATATGAAATGTATGGATTCTGGGGAGTGGAAACTTGGATGGAATGTCATTTGGATATCTCTAATTCTGATGCTATTAAATTATATTTTCCAAAGGGTGATATGCTTGATCCGGGTTGGGATGACAGAGGTGCATGGTGGTTTGCTCGCGACTGTATAGGTGTATTGGACTATGAAAATTCAATAATTGACTACATACAATTTGATTATGTGTGTGACGATGGATCTGAAGGTTCATTCCCATGGTGTGAAGAAACTTGCCAGATGGTCAGAAAATAATATGAGTGTGTGATTTGGATTTAAATATAAGCGGGCCCGCTTCGGCGGGTTCGTCTTATTTTGTTCAGATATTTATGTATTTTTGATACTATGACTTCATATATCGTTATTGCTTTATTTGCTGTAGGTATTGGTATTGGCTGGCTATTGCAGGAGAAGAAGACAACCCGAAAGCATGTTGATACGGCTGTTACCTGGTCCGTTTATTTATTATTGTTTCTTTTAGGTATCTCGGTTGGTATTAACGACGAGATAATCAATAATTTCTCACGTATCGGCTACAAGGCCTTTTGGTTAACCTTTGGAGCAGTGGTTGGAAGTGTTCTTCTGGCAAAAGTCGTTTATCAATTATTTTTTAAAACCGATAATAAAGAGTAATAATGAAGGGTAGTTTAATCATACTGGCATTTTTTGTGGTTGGGTTAATCGGCGGAATTTATAAAGTATTTCCCGAGTGGTTATTGGATGAAGATTTAACCACGTATGCGCTGTTTATTCTGATGTTTTTAGTTGGAATAAGCATTGGCAGTGATAAAAATGCTTTTTATGTGCTACGAAAATTAAACTTTAAAGTGATACTGGTGCCATTGTGTGTTGTTGTCGGCAGTTTGGTTGGTACATCAGTGGTATCTTTACTTATGAGTGATATGAATGTAAAGGAAGCCATGGCTGTGGGAGCTGGTTTTGGATATTATTCATTGTCCAGTATTTTTATTGGTCAGCTTCATAGTCAGGAGTTAGGTGTAGTAGCTTTACTTTCAAATATTTTCAGAGAGATAATCACTTTATTGGCCGTTCCTTTGCTGGTGAAATATTTTGGCAAACTCGCAGGTATTGCAACTGGCGGCGCCACAGCAATGGATACAACACTTCCTATCATCGTCAAGTTTACAGGTAAAGAGTATGGTATAATTGCCATTTTCAGTGGAATCACACTAACGATTCTGGTACCTGTTCTTGTAACTATGATTCTTGAGTTTTTATAATCTTAGGTCATAGCGACCTCAATCGACTTTAAGCTCGATATGTTATAGATTTTCTATTGCATATCTCAGGTGAAACTTACTAAACCCGGAACGAATGCGCATATTACTTATAATTTGCAGCCTCATTCTGTCTGCAATCACAACTTATGCACAAAACAAATATGTTGTTGGATCACCAATTTGTCCAACGCCAATAAGTTATAAAACATCACAGGGTAACCATATTACCTTATACCCCGGAGGAGACAATGTATTTCGCTATGCACTTACCAAAGACGGATTGCCTTGCGTTAAAAAAGGCGACAAATACTATTATTCCGATTATGAGCAAAGTAATCAGAAGTCAACATCCATTGAAGTTGGAGAAGCTATTTCAGAGCGAAAGCAAAAACAGTTGATTAATAATTTCAATGCGGCTCATACTGCCTGGCAGAACTTATCAAATTCGCTTAAGGCCATTCATTTAGCCCCTTCTGTAAAATCAACCGGTGAGATTAATATATTGCTTATCCTGGTTGAATTTTCGAATAAAACACATACGACGGTAAAGGCCGATATAGAAACATTGTTTAGTCAGCCTGGTACAGCAGAAAGAGCTGGCTTCAAAGAGTTCTTTACAAAGGCATCACATGGAAAACTGGATGTCACTGTTGATGTGGCAGGCTGGTACAATTGCGATGAACCCTATGCCAACTTTTCTGAATCAAAAGGCATGTACCTAACCGGCAACCTTGTTCGCAAAGCTGTTGATGCAGCCGAACAGGATGGCATTGATTTCTCCAAATACGATAATAATGGCGATGGTAAAGCCGATGCCATAATTGTTATGCATGCCGGATTGGGTGCTGATCATCGTGGCGAAGAGCAATACATATGGCCACACTCATGGAATCTGTCCGGCACTGTTGATAAAGCGGTTACTTATGATGGTGTTAAAGTAGATCACTATGTAATTGCCTGCGAAAGGCGGGTGTATAATGGCACAAATAAAATGGCTGGTATTGGCACCTTCGCTCATGAATTTGGGCACGCCTTAGGCTTACCAGATATGTATGATGGTACTGGCAAATCAAACGGATTGGGTCACTGGGCAATGATGTCGGCTGGCTCGTGGCTCGATAATGGCTACCATCCGTCCAACTTCTGTGCCTGGTCGCGCTACGATCTGGGATGGGACGAAGCGACCACAATTAACTATGATGACATCGGCTCTTATACCCTTACATCCATGAATGAAGATGCTAACCAGCTTATTCGTATCAATTCAAAAAGCGACGATCAGTATTTTCTAATCGAAAACCGGAGAGCCGAAGGAAATGATGTAAAACAGCCATCTTCAGGTTTGGCCATTTATCAGATATCAAAAAAGAAACTGGCCTTGCAGCGTCAAATTAATGACAATCGGGACTATCCGGCGATACGATTGTTAGAGGCAGATTTTAATACGAACAGAGGCTTGTATGCCGCTAAAGACCGAGGCGTAGCTGCTGACTTATTTAATGGATTGGATAATTCTATTGTACTTGGTGCGGAGTCAACGCCATCGACCCAATTATTTGGCGGAGGTTCGTCAGGGGTGGAACTATCTCAGCTGATCGTTAATGAAGACAATAGCTTTACGTTTAATGTAGATGGCTCAAAGCCAATGCTTTATTGGTCAAGTACCACATTGGATGAGTCGCCATTAAACGACGGCTCAATTAATAAATCAATCACTGTTGATCTTGAAGGAGATGAGTTTAAGTTATTGGATAGTCAATTGTCAGATGATGCTCTTGAAATAAGTAATTTGCCGGAAGGATTATCCATGGAAGTAATTACATTGAATAATAAATCTTTGGAGCTCGTCATTAATGGACATGCTTTGTTGCACGAAGCAGATGACAATACGAATATTTCAATACAGTTTAGCGATGCGGCATTCACAAACCTTGAGAGTTCGACGATTGGCAATTCAACCACCACATTGGAAATAGATTTTCTCGATAGTGAGGCAGGCATTCGCTTATTTGTTGAGGATTTTGAGAGTGTAACACCGCCTGCTTTGCCAGATGGTTGGGAGGCCCCAATGGGTAACAAGGGAAGTGCCACACATTGGGAAACAGTGATTGGATCAAACCATACCGAGGATGGTTCTAACGGGATTCAGTTTTATAATAAAAACACGGGTAACGAATCCTTTTGGTTAATATCGTCAGCTATTGATCTTAAAGATTATGAGCAGGTATCCTTATCGATGTGGCAAAAATACGACCTAAAAGGTGACGCGAAAAATAAAGTAGCAGTATCGACCGATAAAGAAAACTGGACCACTATTTACGATGGTCATCCGCAATACAGCGATGTTTGGGAAGAGGCCACTGCAGTGATACCAAAAGAATTCAAAGGGAAAACGATCTACCTGGGCTTTTGTATTTACGAAGAACAAGCCTGGGGATGGTTTTGGGACGACATTAGCCTGGTGGTTGATGATTTCAATGCGATCCATGATGTGCCAGCCGATAATGACGTATCTGTTTATTACGATGATGTATTGCAGACACTAAAGATCAATGCCATGGTTGAAATATCAGGAATAAGTATCTACAATATGGCTGGTCAGGAAGTGTTAAAAACAGAAGGAACTGCGGTATTGCCACTTCAGCATCTGCGAAAAGGCATGTACGTAGTGCATGTAAGATTAGAAGACGGCTCAAAAAACATATTCAAGTTTATAAAATAAAGTTGCCTGCAAAGTTTCGAGAAAAGGTGAATTAAAGAAGATCATTGATGCAAGAATTGCTATTGGTGATCTTTTTTAGTTCTGCATGATTTATACTTTGACATTATTGCATCTTGGCCTCCTAAAAAAAGAGATTGATTTAGAAATTGTTGCTTAGAGAGACCGGGAAGCTGAGAACTTGTTCGAAGATCACCCGGCCGAACTTAGTAACGATAAATAGATCTATTAATTTTTTAGGCAGCCTTGACTTTTTTGTTTCGTTTTTGCGTCAAGGCAAAAATGAAAAGCCTGTCCGGCTAAAGGACTAAGTAATGGAAGTTTGCCTTCTGTAATCATTTAAACCCTTTTTAGTATTACTTAAAGAGATCATTATTCCCAATCAGTTAAGCTATGGTTTAAGCTAAGTTCATTCTTCTTTAATAATCCTGAAAAACAATTATTACACCCCAATTAAATAAGGTTTTTATGAACGGCTAAAAATCAAGTATATATGCACGGTTTTCATAGACTAAAGAATTCGTATTTAGGTGACATTGTGCTCGAATTGTAATAATTTAGTTTTATTCTAAATTAATATCGTGTACTATGAATGACCTGAATAATGGAAAGGAAAGAATTTGTATTGTTGGTGCCGGACTCGTAGGTTCGCTTTTGTCAATTGTTTTAGGCCAGAGGGGCTATCAGGTTGACCTGATTGAGAAACGTTGTGATATGCGTAAGGAAGATATTCCTGGTGGGCGAACCATCGCCATGTCATTATCTCAAAGAGGGTTTAAAGCGCTTGAAATAGTAGGCCTAAAGGACTATATAAAGCAGCATACTGTCCCAAAAACATCACGTATGGTTCACCTTAAAGATGGTTCCGTTCAGGTACAGGATTATGGTCGAAACGGGCAGGCCATTCATACAATCAATCGAAAGTTTATTAATTCGGCACTGTTGGATAAGGCAGAAGCTACCGGAAATGTAACGACGCTTTTTGATTCGCATTGTGTGCAATTTGATTTGGATAAGCTGGAAGTGGAGATCTTGAATAAGCAAACAGGTAAATGCCATTTCAGAACTTATGACCGTATTATTGGTGCCGATGGAGTATTTTCTAAAGTAGCTAATGAAATGGCCAAACAAGAGGGTGCTAACTTTGAGCGGTTTTCACCTGAATATGGTTATAAAGAGTTGGTTATTCCTACTGATTCTGAAAATAATTGGAAGCTAAATAACAACGTCGTACACGTTTGGCCTCAGGGGCATTTTAATTTAGTGGCTTTACCAAACACGAATAAAACATTTACCTGTACTTTGTTTTTGAAATTAAATGGTGAGATATCGCTTAATACACTCAATGATCATAAGCTGATTGCTAACTTTTTTAACAAGCATTTCCCGGATGTTTCAAACCTTATACCCGATTATTGCGAGCAGTTTATGGAAAACCCGGTGTCTAAGATTTATTCTTTAAAATGTTCGCCGTGGCACTATCGAAACAAGGTATTATTGATTGGGGATGCTTGTCATGCGATAGCACCATTCTTTGCAATGGGGATGAATGTTGGGTTTGAAGATTGCTCTGTATTCGATGGACTGATGTCGAAGTTTGATGAAGATCTGGATGTTGTTTTTGAAACGTTTTCAAGAACCAGGAAGGTGGATACCGATGCAATTGCCGATATGTCACTTTATAATTTCACATCGCTTGGTAACAGTGATAACAGCAACTATCATGTAAAATGGCAAATTAACCGGATGCTATGGAATAAGCTTAACGACGACTGGATGCCGCTCTATCCGATGATTGCCTTTTCAGATATTCCGTTGGCAGAAGTTCGGCGAAGAAGCGTTCTGCAAGCCTATATTGTTGATAAAATAATTAAAGAAGAGCACACTATTGAAATGACAGACAAGTGGATGGATTATATCTACGCAAAATATATTCGATCGGAGATCAATGGTAAGCAAGCGTTAAGTAAAGATGTATTGGAGGCGTAGTTATGTCGATATCTATTAGTATTATAAACTTTTATTCTGTTGAAAGGTATTGATGGAACAATATAAAGACTGCCAATAGTATTTAAATATTATTGTCTTTCTTTTGCATTGCGCCAAAGAAACAAAGCGCTAGTCTCATTTAAGCTTCCTCTCGCCCTATGGATTAATAAATTTCACAAGCAAAGTAGGTCAAGTCCCTTTGCTGTTCAATTAAATTAATCATTATTCACGCTATCGCCGGCTCGTCCCGAATTCTATCGGGATGACAGGCTTACGCACTTTCAAAACGATGTTTTGAGTGGGGAAATGAGATTTTTAATGGTCGAAGTTGGTTCTGGCATTAGCAATGATATTGGGGTACCCACTGCATGAAATGAAGGATAAAAAGATTTGGAGCCGAAGATGCAATTCCTTAAAATCTTTTCCGGAATGAATGCGAAGTGGGTCAATGAATGCATAAGCCAGCGGGGTTTTTCCTTAGTTTTTGACCTGTAGCAAAAAGTAAGTCGCCGAAGGCATGGATGAAGTATGGTATTTGTTTAAATCGTATTAAACTCGATACAACTATGCTTATAATTGAAGTTTTCTCTAGGGAAAAATCAGTTGATCCAAATTATCAATTTCATAACAAAGTATAAACTCTTTGACATTCACTTTGTTGATTTATTGTATTGCTTGCAAAATACATGGTAGATCAATATATGTATAATCGCTTTTTCTTATTTTTGCGCAAAAACTAAAAAGGATGCACGACGATTTAAAACAAGCGCTCGAAGTATTACGAAATGGAGGTATAATCCTTTACCCAACCGATACGATTTGGGGAATTGGCTGTGATGCCACAAATGCCGATGCGGTAAAAAGAATTTACGAATTAAAGCAACGGGCCGACTCAAAGAGCATGTTGGTGTTGTTAGACAATACGGCTAAACTGGGTGGCTATGTGAATGATATCCCAGAGGTAGCTTACGATATGGCTGAACTGACTACAAAGCCGCTAACAATCATTTATGACGATGCTAAAAACCTTGCAGCAAATTTGTTAGCTGAAGACGGCAGTGTAGGCATTCGAATTACAGATGAGCAATTTTCAAAAGAGTTATGTGCACGATTTAAAAAGCCGGTGGTGAGTACTTCGGCCAATATAAGTGGTGAACCTTCGCCTAAACATTTTGGAGATGTAAGCGAGGCCGTTAAAAGTGGCGTGGATTACATTGTTAATTTTCGCCAGGAGGAAACTGATAATCCGGCACCATCGAGCATTATAAAACTGGCAAAAGATGGTCAGGTAACCATTATCAGAGAATAGACCAGTAAAGACCTTTAGCTAATATATACACTTATGCAGGAAGCAAAATTTAATCATAGTTCATCCATTCAAATTCGATTTAATGATGTGGATGGATTGGGACATGTGAATAATACAACCATACAGGAGTACTTCGATCTGGGACGAATGTATTATATAAATGAGGTATTGGGCAAGAAAATTTTCAAAGGCGATGAAACGCTTATTGTTGTTAACATCAATACCGATTTTATGACACCAGTATACTTGAAAGATACGCTGGAAGTGAAAACGAGAATCGTCGGTCTTGGAACAAAAAGCCTGAAAATGGAGCAACAGGTGGTTTGCAAAAACTCTGAAACGGTGAAAGCCAGTTGTAAGTCGGTGATGGTTGGATTTAACAAATCCACAGAAGAAGGCCTCGAGCTTCTTAGCGAATGGAGAGATGCGATTTCAAAATTTGAGGGAATTTAGTTCTGGATGATTTAAGAGTGAAGTATCAAGATCAGTAGCTTGTTTCGTAGGTCAAGTGAATCATCTTGATACTTGAATCTTGAATCCTGATACTTTGTTCATTAATTAACCATTCACCACTACTAATTAATCATTTATCACTCTTCACTTTCAATCAACCCCTCAGGTAAATCAAAAATTACCAACTGCTGTTCGTCATCAATGCCGGCAATAAATTGCTCCACGATGGGTATTAATAGTTCCTCACCTTCATTATCAATTTCAAAAAGTGGATTTTTAGATATATTCTGAACGGCAACGATTTTACCTATGGTACCATGACCAATGGCCTGACATTCGTAGCCAATTAATTGGAAGGCAGAAAATGGCACATTCTGATCATCGTCCTGCTCTGTTTTCTTTACGTAGACTGGCGCATCCATCACCTTTAATGCAGCTTTGTCCGTTGTTAATTGCTCCAGTTTGACCAGGATGTCAGTATGCTTCTTTTCACGTGCTTCTTCCAGGTAGAAAGGCACCAGGCCGCCGTCTAAATCTAAAAACAGGAAGTCCGTATCAACATCTTCAATGCTAAACTCATCGAATAAACGAACAACAATCTCTCCGGCAATACCATGTGTTTTTGCAACAATACCTATCTGCGAGCAAGTGTGCTTTTCAATCATCGGAATAATTTTGCTGCAAATGTATGAAAAAGCTGGCAGCAATTTGTTAATCGGTAAAAATGAGAGAAAGGCGTTGCTAGTATAAACAACGCCTTCCGTAATTAGATTGTATTACAATTCGGCAGCCAATGGAAAATCAATTTCAAATCCAGTGAGGTTATGAATATAATTACTGATTATTTTATCGCCAACTACAAATACCACATCGATTAGTGAAGACTCATCATAGCCTGCCGCAAAGAATGCCTCTTTACTTTCTGTGCTGGCATTTCCCTTGTTCTCAACTATTGACTGTGTAAATTTTACCAGTGCATTCAGTTTGTTATCAAACGAAGCTGAACCTTTTCTGATTTCCAGAATTTGATCCTCGCTAAAACCGTTCATTTTACCCAATACAGTATGAGCTGATTGACAATAGTGACATCCATTTATTTGGCTTGTTACTATATTAATAACTTCTCTTTCTTTAGCTTTTAATGTTGATTTTCTACCCTGCATGGCTAAGTAATCAGCTAATGCGGTTTCATTTTTTGCGAAGTAGGCATATAAATTAGGAACGAAACCTAAGCCCTTTTCAAGTTTATCAAATATTGCCTGATTACTTTCAGATACTTCTCCTCTTGTGGGAACTGCAAATTTTGTCATGTCATATTGTTTTAATTGTTATTGTTTCATATTGACATTACAAAAGTGCAGCTAATTACAGGGTGTTTGTTAGGTTGTTTTTCCTGATTAGTAAGCAGTTTTTCCCGAGAGCTTGGTATCTCTATAAATACTTGGTGAAACTCCTTCATTATTTCTGAAAAAACGGCCAAATGTCTGGATGTCTTCAAAGCCCAGTTCAAGAGCAATATATTTGATGCTATTATCCGTATATCTCAATAACCGTCTTGCTTCAAGCATTCTTCGGTCTTTGATGAATTGCAAAGGAGTTTTTGATGAAATAGTGGAAAATAAATTGGACAGTGTTTTTGGTGACTTATGTAACATTTCCGCATATTCAGCTACCGTATGAATGGTCTTAAAATGCTGCTCTACTAAAAAATTATATTCTCGGATGATATTAATCTGATTGTCATCCATCTTAAAATAATTCACTTGTTTCTTATATATACGTGCACATAATATTAAAAAGCGCTTTAACATCATTTGAAGCATTTCCAATTGAAGGTCATCCTTGGTTTTTAATTCAAGTAAAAACATTTCAAAAACCGTCTTCAACCTTTTGACCTCATCCTCGGGTATTGAAATAACAGGTAAAGAAGAAGCTCCGAAGAATAATACACCCTTACAACCAACTTCACTATCATGATCAACAATGCAGTAAAAAGGCCTGTTAAATCGGATCATCTTTGCACCAGAAATATGTTTCACTTCAATATGATGGAATTCAGTAAGGCATACAATCTGGTTGTTAGAAAAGCAGTAATCGATATTATCAATAATGAGATGGTTATTCTCTTCGGTAAACCACAAGAGGGTTAAATCACTTTCACCACTATTTGTCAACTCGTCATGCTGATTTTCATTTAGATGATAGATTTTTAATTTCTCGTTGGTATGACCCTCGTATTGCATTACATATCTTTAATTGTAAAGCAGTTATTGCACTTTCTGGCTTAACGCCTACTTTTTATTTCTTTTATACAAAAATGCTTTCCAGCGTTCTTCAGGTAAATGAGCTTCTTCCATGGCGGCACGAGATAAGCTAAAAAACAAATCAGACAAGCGGTTAATAAAGAATAGAATGGAGCGATCAACCGGAAAAGCACGATGTAATGAAGTCAGCTTGCGTTCTCCTTTGCGTAGTTGTGAGCGAACCACGTGGCACAATGCGGATACTTCATTGCCCCCTGGTAAAATAAAATGATCAGACCGGGTGCTGAGTTTTGACTCAATGTCATCAATCCATTCTTCGCAGAATTTATCCATTCCTTCGGGTAACGGCATGGTGTTTTTTTCTTTAAACTCGCTAGGTGTAGCCAAGTGACTCATGGTGTTCATCAACTCAACCTGAATTTGGTGAAGTTTTTCCTGCCAGTCATGCTGTGGATCCATTTTCGCGCGCAGTAATCCAATAAAAGAATTTACCTCATCAAATGTACCATAGGCATCCACCCGTATATCATCTTTATTCACACGAATGCCTCCAAGCAAATCTGTTTGCCCCCGGTCACCTGTTTTTGTATATATTTTCATAATGATGTGCTTATGTCTAAGTTAATTGCAAGGGAAACAATTGATTTGACCAAATGTTTATTCAGGCTTCAATCGTGTTATTTTACTAAACATTCCATGTCTATTGTTGTTTTCTGATTACTAAAAAAAGATGCAATGAATAAACTGGCAGATATACGCGAACATTATCACAAAGGAAGTCTTTCGAAAGAGGAACTTAACGTTGATCCTTTTGTTCAATTCAATAGCTGGCTGGATGAGGCGATTAAAGCGGAGTGCAATCTGCCAACAGCGGTGACTCTTGCAACGGTTGATTCTGACTTAATGCCGAATTGTAGAATTGTGCTACTTAAGGAAGTATGTGATGGTGGTTTTGTGTTTTTCACCAATTATAACAGCGATAAAGGACAGGAAATTAAATTTTCAGGAAAAGCAGCATTAAACTTTTTTTGGCCTGAATTGGAACGACAGGTAAGAATCCGGGGAACTGTAGAAAAGGTTTCGGAAGGTCAGTCAGACGATTATTTTAATTCACGACCACGTGAAAGCCAGTTAGGTGCATGGGCATCTAATCAAAGTGAGTTGGTTGATGATTCAGAAATACTGCTGACCAATTATTCAAATCTTGAAGCACAATATGCGGATAAGGAAATTCCCAGACCCGCACATTGGGGTGGCTATATTGTAAAAGCAGAAAGCATTGAGTTTTGGCAAGGAAAAACCAATCGCATGCACGATCGCTATCAGTATGTTTTGAGTGGTAATAAATGGCAGATAAAGCAATTGGCTCCCTAATGTTAATTAATTTGCAGTTGAGCAGTTTCTACAATTGAGGAGTTAGACATATTTACTTGGTTAATCCATGAAATACGCTTTCAAGATTCTGAGCATTGCGATTCATCGTAAGAATCTTCAAATTATTATTTACGGCATAATCAAATAAGTGGCCGCGAACATCTTCAGAAGCGGTAAGTTCCAATTCGTTATTTGAGATTCGCTCAACAGTCTTAATACCCACTATCTTTTTAATTGCCTCGATGTTAGGTGTTTTATCAAACTCAACAAATACAAATGAATCACCTCCTTTTTGAAGTTTAGATAAGTCGGTTGATGGGTGATCAACCACTAATTCGCCACGGTTCAGAATAATCACCCGCTCACATATCGCCTCCACTTCCTGCATAATATGTGTGCTCAGCATCACGGTCTTTTCCTTACCTATTCTTTTAATCAAATCACGTATTTCCAGTATTTGGTTGGGATCAAGACCCGTTGTTGGTTCATCCAAAATCAATACTTCCGGATCATGAATTAAAGCTTGTGCCAGTCCAACACGTTGCCGGTAACCTTTCGAAAGAGTGCCAATCTTTTTATGTTGCTCAAGAGTTAACCCAGTTAGTTCAATCATCTCTTCCACTCGTGTTTTCTTAGCTGGCAAATTATATAACTCAGCCACCATCAGCAGATACTCTTTCACATACATGTCGAGATACAGAGGATTGTGTTCCGCTAGATAGCCTATTTTACTTCGAAAGTCGTTGGAATAGGTTCTGCTATTGATACCACACACTTCCACCTCCCCTTGTGTTTGTGGCAAAAGACCAGTAATTATCTTCATCATGGTTGATTTACCGGCACCGTTTGGACCTAAGAAACCTACTATTTCTCCAGTAGAGATGGAAAATGAAACATGCTTTAATGCCTTTTGCTGGCCAAACTCTTTAACAACATTTTTTACGACAATTGACATATCGGATCAGCTTTAAATCTCAAAAGTATTTAATTATAGGCTCGAAAAAAAATAGTGCGCGCAAAAGCTGTTCGTCAATGGCAAAGTCGTTAAATAAACATTTATACCTACTTTTGCATTTTATTCATTGAATCAACAAAGAGAAACAATGTCTGAACAACCATTATACTGCGAAAATTTATTCAATTATCACCGCAATCCAACCCGTGAAGTTAAGGTGGGAACAAAAACCATTGGTGGTAATAGCCCGATACAAATTCAATCAATGACAACCACCAACTCATTAGATGCGGTGGCAACCGCCAGGCAGGTGATGAGTATTGTTGATGCAGGTGCTGATATTGTGAGGATTACCACGCAGGGAAGAAGTGAGGCACATACATTGAAAGATGTTAAAGAAATTATTCGTAATCAAGGCTATGACCAGCCATTGGTGGCAGATATCCATTTTAATCCCAATGCGGCTAAGGTGGCTGCTTCTAATGTTGAAAAGGTGAGAATTAACCCTGGAAACTTTTCGGGAGGTGCCAAGAAGTTTAAGCTTGATTATACCGATGAGCAGTATCAGGAAGAACTAAATGTGGCGAAGGAGAAGCTCAGTGCTTTTATCAAAGTTTGTAAGGAATATAATACGTCAATTCGTGTGGGTACCAATCACGGCTCATTGTCCGATCGAATAATGAGCCGCTATGGCGATACACCGCAGGGTATGGTTGAAGCATGTATGGAGTACCTCCGCATGTGTGAAGCACTAAATTTCCAGGATATTGTTTTGAGTATCAAAGCCAGTAATACACGTATAATGGTGCATACCGTGCGTTTATTGGCGGTTGCGATGAAACGTGAGAACATGAATTACCCCTTGCACCTTGGTGTAACTGAAGCTGGTAGTGAGGATGAAGGACGCATCAAATCAGCTGTTGGCTCAGGAGCATTGTTAGTGGATGGATTAGGTGACACCATACGCGTGTCGCTGACGGAGGATCCTGAAAAAGAGGTGCCGGTAGCTACAAAGCTGGTCAATTATATTGGTAGACGAAAAGATCATACTCCAATTGAAGAGTTGGATGTAAAAGATTATACACCATTTGAGTACAACCGACGCCAATCGCATGCAGTACTCAATGTTGGTGGTAATAACAAGCCGGTGGTTATTGCTGAGGCAAGTGATTCGTTTCAAAAGGGCAAAGAACCGAAGGCTGACTACTTGTTTATCGATTATCCTGATGACATTAAAAACCATTATCAAAAGTACCTGATTCCTTATGCTGGTTGGAAAATGGGGAATACTTCAGGGAATACCGTACCAGTATTAGATGTTGAGGAGTTTCTATCCGCTGATGATTTGCCTGCACACTGTTTTTTATCGATTAGTTATCCTCAACTGAATGATGAAGTATTGGATAAACTAAAGCATCATAAGCAGGTGATTATATTGCTTAGTTCTGAGCATATCAACCAGCCTGTTGAGCAACGGGCGTTTATCTTTAAATTAAACAACGAAGGTTTAACACATCCGGTTGTTCTGCATAATGTTTATAACGAAGATGAGGCCGAGGACTTTCAGATTAAAGCAGCAGCTGATGCCGGCATTTTGTTTTTAGACGGAATGGCAGATGGTCTTTGCCTTGAGAATGATGGAGCCTTATCAAATGCGGAAGTCGTAAACACGGCATTTGGTATTCTGCAATCATCCAGGGTTCGATTCACCAAAACAGAGTTTATTTCATGTCCGGGCTGTGGGCGTACTTTATTTGATCTTCAGGCGACTACTCAAAAAGTAAAAGAACGCACGTCTCACCTTAAAGGATTAAAAGTCGCTGTAATGGGATGCGTGGTTAATGGTGTGGGTGAAATGGCCGATGCCGATTATGGATACATCGGTTCAGGACCAGACACCGTTAGCCTGTTTAAACAACGTGAATTGATTAAACGAAATTTGCATCGTGAAGAGGCCGTTGAAGAACTTATTCAACTGATAAAAGAGAATGGAGATTGGGTTGAACCGTAATCAAATTATATTTTAATCAATAAAAAATGCACGATCGTGGATTTTTTAGCTTGTTCGGAATGATTTTTTTGCTATGTGTTAAGGTTTTTATAAATTGCGTTTCACAAAAAATAACTAATTGAGTCTAGCCTAAATGAAACGGAATTTTCTTCTTCTATTCGCGACGGTTTTTGCTTCTGTTCTTACCTATGCAGGTGAAATAGAGTTAAAAGGTACATATCAAGGTGAAAATCTTTATGTAAAAAACCCGTTCGCGGCATCTGGTGTAGGTTTTTGTGTTTATGAAGTTACCGTAAACGGCCAAACTACTACAGATGAAATTAATTCCAGTGCTTTTGAAATTGATCTTACAATTTACCAGTTTGCTTTAGGCGAGCCTTTAACGGTTTCCATCAGGCATAAAGATGATTGTGAGCCAAAAGTGCTGAACCCAGAGGTGTTAAATGCCAGAGCAACATTTGTTGTCAATAAAATTAATGTGGCGGATAATACTTTAAATTGGGTGACCAGTAATGAAGCCGGATCTTTAACCTTTGTTGTAGAGCAATATCGCTGGAACAAATGGGTGAAAGTAGGTGAAGTAAAAGGTAATGGCACCAGTGGCACCAATGCTTATAAAGCAAAAGTTCGTTTACACAGTGGAGAGAATAAATTTAGAGTAAAGCAGGTTGACTATAGAAATAAGCCACGCTATTCTGATGAGGTTAAAAGCATCTCAACCAAAGAAGATGTAAAATTAGCCTCAGGTAAAGTAGACGATACCATCAACTTTTCTGCAGAAACGCTTTATGAGATATATGATAAATATGGAGGCATCGTATTTAAGGGTTACGGTAAGGAACTTAATGTGGCCAGTCTGACCAAAGGACGTTACTACATCAATTACGATAACAAGATGGAGCGATTCACTAAAAAATAATCTGATTATTTCAGAAAAGAAAAGGTGATTCATTTGAGTCACCTTTTTTTATTGCTAAAATGAAAGAAAAATTGCTAGTTCAGTTGCATTTAACCAATGATCTAGTGGACAATAAAAACAAATCATTAATTTTGCAATCCTGAATTAAATACAAAAGTAAAAATGGAACAGATTCGTCGAACAAAAATTGTTGAGCTGCTAAAAAGTACCGAATACGGCACGCAGGCAAATGTGAAAGGTTGGGTAAGAACCAAGCGAGGTAATAAACAAGTGAATTTTATTGCTTTGAATGACGGATCATGCATTCATAATATTCAGGTGGTGGTTGATGTACCTAACTTCGATGAAGAGATTCTTAAGCGAATTACAACTGGTGCTGCGGTTTCGATCAATGGTACGATTACTGAATCAACCGGTAGTGGACAGAAGGTTGAGATCCATGCAAAAGAAATAGAGGTGATGGGTGACTGTGATCCTGAAAAATATCCGATCCAGCCAAAGAAACATACCTTAGAGTTTTTGCGTGAGAATGCACATTTACGTTTTAGAACAAATACATTTGGAGCCATTGCCCGAATTCGCCATGCCATGATTTTTGCTGTGCATGAGTTTTATACTAAGAAAGGTTTTGTCAATATTCATACACCTATTGTTACTGCTTCTGATGCAGAAGGGGCTGGTGAAATGTTCAAGGTAACAACCTTGGACTATGAAAACATGCCAAGAACAGAAGAAGGAGCAATCGATTACTCACAAGACTTCTTTGGTAAAGCTACTAACTTAACCGTATCGGGACAGTTGGAAGGTGAGTTGGCTGCATTGGCGATGGGCGAGATTTATACCTTCGGACCAACTTTCCGTGCCGAAAATTCAAATACATCTCGTCACCTGGCAGAATTCTGGATGATTGAGCCGGAGATGGCCTTCTATGATTTGAATGACAATATGGATTTGGCCGAGGAATTCTTGAAGTATCTGATCAAATACGCATTGGATAACTGCATGGATGATCTGGAGTTCTTAAGCAAACGCCTTCAGGACGAAGAAAAGAATAAAAAGGCGGATGAGCGCTCAATGGAATTAGTTGAGAAACTTCAGTTTGTATTGGCTAATGACTTTGTGCGTTTGCCATATACTGAGGCAATTGATATTTTAAAGAATTCAAAGCCAAATAAGAAAGGTAAATTTAAATATCCAATTGATGGATTTGGTAGTGATTTACAATCGGAGCACGAGCGTTACCTTGTTGAAAAGCACTTTAAAAAGCCAGTGATTTTAACAGATTATCCAAAAGATATCAAGGCCTTTTACATGAAGCTGAATGATGATGGAAAAACCGTTCGTGCAATGGATGTTTTATTCCCTCAGATTGGTGAAATCATTGGCGGATCGCAGCGTGAAGAAAGTTACGATAAATTAGTCGGCCGAATGGAAGAGATGGATATTCCTCAAGAGGAAATGTGGTGGTACTTGGATACCCGTCGATTCGGATCAGTTGTACATAGTGGATTTGGTTTAGGATTTGAACGTTTGATGTTATTTGTAACAGGTATGGGTAATATCCGTGACGTTATTCCTTTCCCACGTGCACCGAAAACTGCAGAATTCTAGAATAAGGATACAATATAAAATGAAAAGTGCCGACTCCAATTGCTGGGGTCGGTATTTGTTTTTTTCGTTATTCATCAAAAAAAGTGCCGTACCTGTCGGTTTTGAGTAATAAATCTTAATTTTGTTGTAAACTCACTGGCAATAAGCCTTCGAAAGTGTAGTTGAATCGCAATGTTTAGAATGAACAGATAGGAATGCTTAAACAGAGTTTACAACAGAAACTGCTTCAAAAACTGTCACCGCTACAAATTCAGGTGATTAAGTTGTTGGAAATACCAACGGCTCAGTTAGAACAGCGTATAAAAAAAGAGATAGAAGAAAATCCGGTATTGGAGCTTGAACGCGAACAGCAAGATCCAGATAAGGATGAGCAGGAAGCTCCGGAGCAAGAGGCTGAGCGAGATGAGCTCTCAATAGACGAATATATCAACAACGAAGATATCCCGGCATATAAGTTACAGTCGCGCAACTTCTCAAAAGATGATAAGCACGAAGACATTCCTTTTTCAACTGGGGCTACATTTCACGAACATTTAATAAGTCAGCTGGGCTTACGTATTTTAACCGAAAGACAGCGTAATATTGCAGAATATATCATTGGGAATGTGGATGAGGACGGTTATCTGCGTCGTGAGGTAGATGAGATAATTGATGATCTGGCTTTTGCACAAAATATCGAGGTGGACGAACGCGAGGCTCTGGATGTCCTGGAAATTGTTCAGGATTTTGATCCGGCTGGTGTGGCTGCAAGAGATTTGCAGGAATGTTTGCTATTACAAATTCAACGTAAGGATCGATCATTTCCGGATATTGAGAATGCGTTTCAACTGATTAAGTATCACTTTGAGGAGTTTACTCGCAAGCACTACGATAAAATTGCTAAGCGGCTTCATATCGACGAGGAAGAATTAAAGGATGCATTGGCTGAAATTCTGAAATTAAACCCTAAACCGGGAAGCTCATACAGCAATCCGATGAGTAAAACGGTGCAGCATATCATTCCCGATTTTATTCTTGAAATTGAGGATGAGCAATTTCAGTTGAGCCTGAATAACCGTAATGTTCCTGAGTTACGTATTAGTAATACCTACTCAGATATGCTTCAGGATTATTCTGCAAACAAGAAAAATCAGACGCAGGATAAAAAAGATGCCGTGATGTTTGTGAAGCAAAAACTGGATTCGGCCAAGTGGTTTATCGATGCCATAAAGCAACGCCAGAATACACTTATGACCGTGATGAATTCAATTCTTGATTATCAGCACGATTATTTCTTAGAAGGGGATGAAACGAAGATGAGACCAATGATACTAAAAGATATCGCTGAACTGACAAATCTTGATATCTCAACCATCTCAAGGGTTTCAAACAGTAAGTATATTCAAACGCATTTTGGTATTTTTCCATTAAAATATTTCTTCTCTGAGGGTATGCAAACCGATTCAGGTGAAGAAGTCAGTACGCGCGAGATAAAAAAGATACTGGAAGAGTGTATTGCCAATGAGGATAAACGTAAGCCTCTGACTGACGATAAACTGGCGGCCATTCTGAAAGAGAAATCATACAATATTGCCCGACGCACAGTGGCTAAATATCGTGAGCAGCTTAATATTCCTGTTGCTCGTTTACGCAAAGAATTATAACCTCATGGAGGTGAAGAAAACCTATACTCGCTCATCGAGCGTAGTCGAGATGAAATGACCAGTGTTGCTTATCAACAACCAATCACTTCGACTCCGCTCAGTGAACGAATGCTTACAATGTTTTTAACCACCTCTTTTAATCATATAAAATATGCGAATTTTCGCTAAAAGTTTGTCTACAGTTTTACACCCAATGTTAATCCCAACATTGGGCCTGTTTTTAATTTTTAATATTGGTGGGCATTTTTCTTACTTGCCGATCGACCATAAACGCGTCATCTATCTGATCGTATTTTTAAGTACCTGTGTACTTCCATTAAGTTTAATTCCATTATTTATTTTACTTGGGCTAATCAAAAATGTATATATGGAAGATCGTAGAGAACGATTATTTCCAACCCTTGCAACGGGTTTGTTTTATTTATTAGGGTATTTTTTTCTAAGCAGAATACCTATTGTTCCGTCCTTTATATTAGGTTTCATGCTGGCAACAATTGTAGCCATTACACTTGCTCTCAGTATCACCATGTTTTGGAAGATTAGTATGCATATGATTGGAATAGGCGGACTTACCGGAGCCATACTGGCATTGTCTATGCGGTTTGGACTGGATATCTGGCTTATTTTTACAGTTATAATATTATTGGCCGGATTATTAGGATCATCGCGCCTCTACCTTAAAGCACACACACCGCTTCAGGTGCATGCTGGTTTTTTACTGGGAGGCATCGTTGTTTTTTGGGGAGTTCTTTTATAATCTCTTCTGACTAACGATGTATAATCGTTTATCGACTTAATCGGAAAATACCATTAGGTTTTGCTTGTCCTTGGCCTCCAAAAAGTAAAATAAGTCAGTATCTTATTTTACCCACTTCAATCATTATAAAATAAAAAAGCCACCCTTTCGGATGGCTTCATATCTTTTGAAAAAGATCGGACTGAATTACTCAGCAGCTGGAGTTTCCTCTGTTCCTTCTTCAGTAGCTTCTTCTTCAGCTTCCTCACCTGAAGCTTCTGCAGCAGCAGCTTTGGCAGCAGCCTCAGCTTCAGCAGCCAATTCAGCTTTCTTAGCAGCAAGAGCTTCAGCTCTTTCAGCATTGATCTTAGCTTCCTGCTCTAAACGCTCTTTAGAAGCGTCAGCTTTAGCACCTGCTAATTGATCTTTCTTAGCTTGAATCTTACCTTCTTTTTCAGTCAACCAAGCGTTGAAACGCTTTTCTGCTTCTGCCTCATCAAAAGCACCTTTCTTAACACCTTCAAGTAAGTGCTTTTTCATCATAACACCTTTGTACGAAAGAATCGCACGAGCTGTGTCAGTTGGCTGAGCACCTTTACCTAACCAGTCAATTGCTTTATCAAAGTTTAAGTTAATTGTAGCAGGATTGGTATTTGGGTTATATGACCCAATACGCTCAATGTACTTACCATCACGTGGTGATCTGCTATCTGCAACTACAATGTGGTAGTATGCATACCTTTTACGTCCATGACGTGCCAGTCTAATTTTTACAGGCATAGTATTACGTTTTTATAATTAAACAATTGCAAAAACTCGTTTTGCGGGTGCAAAGATACCTCTTTATTAATTAATTACAAATGGTTTATGATGAAATATGATTAATTGTTTAAAGTCCAAAGTTGTATTTTACCTTCAGCATGATCTCTCTTGAAGGCCCTGGAAATGGTGCATGCCATCCGTCAAATGGTTGTATATAGCTATATTTCTGATTGAAAATATCATAAACTCCCAGGCCAATTTCCATTGGCAGATCAAAGGCATTGGTATAACGGGCATAAAGATTTGCAAGTAGTATTGGATCATACTCAGCCAATACAGATGCTTCCTCTATTTCATCAAAAGTTGTGTATCCGTAGGTTTTCCCTTTCAAAATTACTGATGGATTAATTGAAAGACGATCGTTTAATTTAAAATGACTCTGTAAGTTGAATTTGTGCTGAGGGAATGCTAAAACGGCGCTCTGATTATTTGGCACAGCGTAATACCCCACTTCACTAATACCGTCTACCGAGTAATATGAATAGTTGGCTTTTACATAGCCCCATTGTCCATTGTATTTAGCTTCCAACTCAAAACCTTTCGATCCATAGGCGGTTGAGTTAAAGTAGCCTTCATAATCTTCATCGTTAACACTATCATAATAATAGAAGTAAACCATTGGATCATGAATGTCGGTATAAAACAGGTTACCATTTACCGCAAAGTTTGAAGTAATCTGATACCCAAGTTCTAATTCATAAACATCACTTTTCTCTGGTTTAATATTTGGTGAAATATTGGCATAGTTACCATCTTCATTTATGCCGTAAGCAGATAAGTTGGCCACACTTGGTGTTCGAAAGGCTCTGCTATAAAGTATTTTATAATGAAATTTGCCCAAGTCCTTTGTCAGACTTACACGTGGAGAAAATGCCCCGTCTACCATTGAGTGCTTATCGTAGCGCATACCTACGGTTACATTGGTTACTTTCGTCTTTAAAATTCCCTGCGCGAATAAAGATGTATTTGATAAGGATAATTTATCACTACCATCGAACCAAACCAAATCACTGCCATTTGTATTGGCCTCGTCATGGTAATATTCACCGCCAACAATCACATCTAGATTATCATTTGGCTGGTATTCCAACTGTAAATTTCCGAGTAACCTGTTAATCGATGGTTTATAATAACCACTAATTCCATCGTCTGTTCCCCATGGTTTTTGACTTTTGTAATTAATACGCGGAGTCAATGTTAACTTTTCATTGAGATCTAATTTGTAAGAGGCGCCAGTAAATATTCCGCTAAAACTTTGGTCGTATGGCGTTTCAGACAAGCCATCGTATTGTGATACAATTTTCTGTTGATAGTCGTCATAGATAAACCTGAAATCAAAGCCTTGATTTTGAATGCCTAAATTCAAATTCGTGCTTTGAGTATTAGCTCCATCATTTGTAAGATCAAAAGAGTCGCCAAAAATATCAGTAAATATCTGATCTGAGTAGATGCCTTTCCCATAACTGGCTTTCAGGTCAATTTCCCAATAATTTATCTTTCTCGCATAGTTCATATTTACATTAGTTCGTGCTAAACTACGCTCCATCTGACCAACCTGACCAGAGACTTCCAGTCCTTGAAAATTTACCGCACGATGAGTGACGATGTTTATTACTCCCAGTTCAGCATTGCCACCATATAGTGAGGAACCTGGCCCCCTGATAATTTCAATCTTTTGAATCTGATCAACGTTTACTCGATTTCCAAACTGAAAAGATGCATAGGCCTGTTCCTGCATTTCCTGTCCATCGATCATTACCAGAAGTTTTCCTTCATAGGCCCATAAACCTCGTATACCTGCTCCAATTGAATTAGCTACATCCATGCCAAAGTCAAAGCCAGGCACTAAATTGAGTACATCAATTAAATCCCTGGCCCCTGAATTTTGAATTTCCTCTTTTGTAATAATAGTAACAACGCCTGGAGTTTCATTAATAGATACGGAGTTTTTTGAAGCGACTGATACCTCCATATTGAAAATATCATCTAATTCGGTATCGAAATCGACTGATTCTGCATCCTGACCATTGATTGTAGAACATATCACTACCATTATTGCACCTAGTGCAATTCCCCTAAATTTAAACATACTCTTTCCTTTTTTTAGTATTCCCAATTGTGCTATAATTTCCCCTTTATTACAGCTTTTAGTGTACGCTTAACGCAATTAAAATTAAAAGGTTACTAATTTGTATGAATCGAATTTTTAGTACGAAATGTCGACCAGGTGAGATGGATTCAAATTCACATGGTATCTATATAGATTGTTATAAATCCGTTAAGACATTCACCAATAATTCGCTATTTTCGCAAACCAGCCTTGAGCAAACGATGAAATCCGAAAATTCAGACACAGAGATGTTTTTAATATTTGATACCGAAACAACAGGTTTACCTAAAAAGTGGAAAGCACCTTTAACCGATTTTGATAACTGGCCAAGGATGGTTCAGTTAGCCTGGCAATGCCATGATATTGAAGGGAATTTCCTGTTTGCTAAAAACCATGTTATTACACCGGATGGCTATACGATTCCGGAGGATGTTGTTGAAGTACATGGCATCTCAACTGAAATTGCTCGCGAGAAAGGAATTCCTTTGAAAGAGGCCTTACTCGACTTTATGGAAGATGTCAAAAAGTCGAGGTTTATCATTGGTCATAATGTCACGTTCGATATAAATATTGTAGGCTGTGAATTGCTTCGGAGTGAGATGGACGAGACCGTGCTGACCAAGGCACCAATGCTCGATACCATGACGGGCAGTAAAGAGTTTTGTGACCTTAAACGAAATGGACAGCTTAAAAACCCAACCCTTACTGAGCTTCATTTAAAGTTGTTTGGGGTACCATTTGCAGAAGCCCATAATGCTGCTGCCGATGTGGAAGCGACTTCACGATGCTTTTTGGAGTTGATTCGTGTTGATGGATTAAGTCCTGAGCTTCATAAGATGTCGCCTAACCAGATTCAGGCGTTTAAACTCAACAACCCAACGACCGTTGAATTGGTTGGGATTAAATACGAATCCTTTAAAGTCAATACCTCGTTCGATGATATTTCCATTGAGGAGGAAGAAAAGAAGCTAAAGCAAGCCGCGGCGAATGTTGAGCAACAGCCTTTTGTACACCTGCATGTTCACTCACAATATTCAATATTGGATGGAGCGGCTAAAACGGCTGATATTGCTGCTAAGGCAAAAGAAGATGGTATGCCAGCTGTAGCATTAACCGACCATGGTGCCATGTTTGGGAGCAAAGAGTTTCATGTGGCCTGTAAAAAGGCAGAAGTAAAACCTATCATTGGGGTTGAAGCTTATGTGGCTAAGCGTGGTCATCTGCGCAAAGATGATAAAACAGATTCCGGAGGTCATCACCTAATTTTACTGGCCAAAAATTACACAGGATATCAAAATCTTCTGAAGTTAACTTCCATTGCTCATACAACTGGTATGTACTACAAGCCGCGTATTGACAAGGAATTACTTGAGCAATACAACGAAGGAGTGATTGTTAGCAGTGCCTGTTTAGGAGGTGAAGTGGCGCAACACATCATGGCTGGTAACTTCGAAAAAGCCAAAGAAGCTATACGTTGGTTCAAAGGCGTATTTGGAGATGATTATTACCTGGAGTTGCAGCGACATAAAAACGATGATCCTCGACTTCGAACCGATGTTTGGGAAAATCAGGTAAAGGTCAATAAGGTCATTCGTGAATTAGCTGCTGAATTAGGAGTAAAGTTAATCGCGACCAATGATTCCCACTTTATAAATCCTGAAGATGCTGAAGCACATGATGTATTGGTTTGCTTGAGTACCGGGCGTGATTATGATGATCCGACACGAATGCGCTACACCAAACAAGAGTGGTTCAAAACAACTCAGGAAATGAATGAGCTCTTTGCGGATGTGCCAGAAGCTCTGGCTAATACTGTTGAGATTGCTGATAAGGTTGAGTTCTTTGAGCTGGATTCAAATCCTATTATGCCACCTTTTGATATACCGGAAGACTTTGGTACGCTTGAATCATACACAGAGAAGTTTGATGAAGCAAAACTGATAGAGGAATTTGGTGAAGAACGCTATGAGAAGTTGGGCGGTTACGACAAAGTGTTGCCAATTAAACTGGAGTCGGATTACCTCGAATATTTAACCTTTGAAGGAGCTAAGAAACGTTACCCAGACGAGGAATATACCGACGATAAGCGCGAACGATTGGAGTTTGAGCTGGAGACCATTAAGACAATGGGTTTTCCTGGTTATTTCTTGATTGTGCAGGATTTTATTAATTGGGCTAAAGATAACGGTGTGCTTGTTGGGCCAGGTCGTGGATCGGCTGCCGGGGCGGCTGTGGCTTACTGTGTGGGCATCACCGATGTGGACCCTATTAAATATGATTTGCTATTTGAGCGTTTCCTGAATCCGGATCGTATATCCATGCCCGATGTCGATATCGACTTTGATGATGATGGACGTCAGGAGGTACTTGATTACGTAACTAATAAATATGGACAGGAAAAAGTAGCACACATCTGTACTTTCGGTACAATGGCTACAAAAAGTTCCATTAAAGATGTGGCGCGTGTATTGCGTTTAGAGCTAGCTGAAGCTAACCGTCTCGCCAAACTGGTACCGGAAGCACCAAAAATGAGTTTCAAAAAGGCTTATAAAGAAGAGCCGGCTTTACTGGATGAAAAAGAGTCATCGAATCCGCTGATTGCCAAAACGATTAAATTTGCTGAGGCCCTGGAAGGTTCAGTGCGTCAAACGGGTGTTCATGCCTGTGGTGTGCTGATTGGCAAAAATCCACTGGACGAACATGTGCCGGTGATGCCAACCAAAGGTGAGGAGTTGTTGACCACACAATACGATGGGCGTTTTGTAGAAGATATAGGTCTGCTTAAAATGGACTTTTTGGGACTTAAAACGCTGTCGATTATTAAAGAGGTTCTTGGTAATGTGAAGTTATCAAAAGGTATTGATGTTGATATTAACAATGTCAATCTCGATGATGAAGAGACCTTCAAGTTATTCAGTCGTGGTGAAACAACGGCGATCTTCCAGTTTGAGTCGCCCGGCATGAAAAAGCACCTGAAGGCCTTGAAACCAAACCGTTTTGAAGATTTGGTGGCGATGAACGCCCTTTATCGTCCGGGACCGATGGAATATATTCCTTCTTTTATTGTTCGTAAACATGGTAAAGAAGACATTGTCTACGATCACCCGATGATGGAGCCTTACCTGAAGGATACCTATGGTATTACGGTGTATCAGGAGCAGGTGATGCTTCAGTCAAGAGCATTAGGTGGTTTTACTCGGGGTGATTCCGACTCACTTCGTAAGGCGATGGGTAAGAAGATTATGGCCATGATGGACAAATTGAAAGAGAAGTTCATCAAAGGTTGTCTTGATAGTGAGGAGTTTGTAACCGCTTGTAAGGATGGTAAGACAACCATTGGAAAGCCTGAAGATCTGATTGAGAAAATCTGGAAAGACTGGGAAGCATTTGCCAGTTATGCCTTTAACAAATCGCACTCGGTATGCTACGCTTATATTGCTTACCAAACCGGATATTTAAAGGCGCATTACCCTGCCGAATTTATGGCGGGTGTATTGAGTCGTAACCTGAGTGATATCACCAAGATCACCAACTTCATGGAAGAATGTAAGCACATG
>DIYS01000124.1 GCA_002429115.1 Saccharicrinis sp. UBA6048
AGTGCCTAAGCGTTTGATGGAACTGATTAATATAGAAAGTGAAGTAGTGTTGTTGGGTGTAGGTGGAAATATAGAGTTGTGGGATAAACAGCAATTTGAGGATGGAGGATTATCCGGAGAAGTATTAGGTGAGTTGGCAGAAGAGTTGCTTGGTGGTAACTTTGACGACGAAGAAAAGTAAAGGAAATGGAACAGGGGTATCACATACCAGTATTACTTAAGGAATCGGTAGATGGTTTAAATATTAAACCCGATGGGATTTATGTAGACTTGACATTTGGTGGAGGCGGACATTCCCGCGAGATATTAAGCAGGCTAGGTGAAAATGGAAAATTGATTGTTTTTGATCAGGATGAGGATGCGTACAAAAATCGTCCGGAGGATGATCGATTGCATTTTGTTCGTCACAATTTTCAATATTTAAGCCACTTTCTTCGTTATCTGAATATAGAACAGGTTGATGGGATACTTGGTGACCTGGGTGTGTCTTCTCATCACTTTGATGCGGCGGAGCGAGGGTTTTCATTTCGCTTTGATGGAAAGTTGGATATGCGAATGGGTCAAGGGCTTAATATGACAGCAGCCGACCTTGTTAATACTTATAGTCTCGATGATTTGAAGCGGATATTCTGGCAATATGGTGAAATAAAGTCATCGTACAAGTTGGCGTCAGAAATCATTAAGATACGGGCGAGTCAACCGTTTGAAACAACCACTGATCTTAAGCTTGTTGCAGAGAAAATAGGGCCTAAAAAAGAGAACGCTAAGTTTTTGGCACAGGTGTTTCAGGCATTGCGGATTGAGGTAAATAAAGAAATGGATGTGCTGAAATCTGTTTTGATGCAGAGTACTGATGTGATCAAACCGGGTGGGCGTTTGTCGATTATTTCCTACCATAGTCTGGAGGATCGGCTGGTAAAGAACTTTGTACGATCGGGTGATTGCGATAAGTCGCAACCGGATAAAGATATTTACGGACAATCAGAGGTGCCATTTAAAGCTGTGAACCGTAAGATTATAATACCGAATGATGAAGAAATTGAGCGTAACAACAGGGCACGAAGCGCTAAACTTAGAATAGCAGAGCGGGTATGAAATGGCGAATGAGTAAAATACCGGAGTTTATCTTGTCAAAGGAAGATGTTGACGAGTTAAAAAATATTTCTTTTCGGGATATTGTAAACGGCCGGCTATTTACACGTTCACTTATTGCCAATCAGTTGCCTTTTGCAATGTTTCTCGCATTTTTTGCGTTTTTGTACATTGGTAATCACTACCGCATGGAAGAGCAAATGCGCCAGATTGCAGAATTAAACAAAGAGCTGAAATCTCTACGTTACGAAGCAATAACCACCTCGTCGGAACTAATGTTTATGAGTAAGCAGAGTGAGGTGTTGAAAAAAATAAAAGCTAAAAATTTAGAATTAGAGGAATTGACTGAGCCGCCTCGTCGATTAAAAGTGAAGAATTAAATGCAGATAAAGAAAAGTATCATATTACGATTTGGCTTATTGTATATAGGTATTGCAGCTTTAGCAGTTGTAATACTTGCAAAAGCTTTGTATCTGCAGGTGATTGAAGGCGATAAGTGGGATGAAATCGTTGAAAAGCAAAACAACACTGATATTGTAATTGATGCAAACCGGGGTGATATATTGGCATCTGACAAACGAAAGCTGGCCTGTTCTGTGCCTACTTATCGTATATATATGGATATGCGGGCCAATGGCTTAACCGACGATGTGTTTAACTCGAAAGTAGACAGTTTATCCTTATTGCTTTCGCGATTTTATGGCGATCGTTCAAAAAATACTTTTAAAGCGTCGTTAAAGAAGGCCCGAGCTCAAGGCAAACGTTATTATATGGTGCATCCGCGTCGAATTTCCTTTACTGAACTTAAGAAAGTAAAGGCGTTTCCGATATTTAGACTTGGTGCTAATAAAGGTGGTTTTATTGCTGAGAAGAACGAAAATAGGAAGTTACCTTTTGGTGAATTGGCCGCACGGACAGTCGGTAGCTTATATGCCGAAAAAGATTTGGGTGCTAAATTTGGTTTGGAAAGAGCCTATCATAATAGTTTGAAAGGAGTTGCAGGCGTAAGTACAAGAACCCGTGTGAGTGGAAACTGGGTGGTTGAAGAGCAAATTGAGCCAATTGATGGGCACGATATTGTAACAACTATTGATATTGGTTTGCAAGATGTGGCTGAGTCGGCTTTACATCAACAGTTGCAGTCGCACCAGGCAGATCATGGTTGCGCCGTTTTAATGGAAGTGGCGACAGGTAAAATCAGGGCCATTGCTAATCTGGGAAGAACAACCACCGGAAGATATATCGAAAAATACAATTACGCCATTGGTGAAGCAACAGAGCCGGGGTCAACTTTTAAACTGGCGTCCATGATTGTTGCTTTGGAGGATGGTGTTGTTCAGTTGAAGGATAGCATAGAAACCGGAAAAGGTTATTGCTACTTCTACGATCGTAAGATGACCGATAGTCATCATGGTGGCTATGGAACCCTTTCTGTTAAAGAGGTGTTTGAGAAATCATCGAATGTTGGTATTTCAAAAATTATCTTTGACAACTACAGGGATAATCCACGTCGGTATGTTGACCGTCTTTATTCAATGGGATTGAAAGATCCATTGGGCATTGAGATTAAGGGCGAAGGTCTTCCGATGATTAAATATCCAGGTGAGAAAACATGGTCTGGAGTTACTTTGCCATGGATGTCCATTGGCTATGAAATTCAACAAACGCCATTGCAAGTGCTTACATTTTATAATGCTGTAGCTAACAATGGGAAGATGGTAAAGCCAATGTTTGTAGAGGCTATTCAGCATCATGGTGAAACCATTCAGGAAATGGAAACCACTGTGTTGAGGCCATCCATATGTTCGCTCGAAACAATTGAGAAAGTTCATAAGATGCTGGTTGGCGTTGTGGAGGATGGAACAGCTAAAAATATAAAGAGTAAGCGCTATAAAATTGCAGGTAAAACCGGAACCGCTCAGATTGCGAAAGGTTCGTCCGGCTATAAAGGAGAAGGTGGTAAAAAATACCAGGCTTCTTTTTGTGGTTATTTCCCGGCTGACAGACCTCTTTATTCATGCATTGTAGTGGTTAATGCGCCTTCTAATAATGTGTATTATGCCAATGTAGTGGCGGGTTCGGTGTTTAAAGAAATTGCTGACCGTGTATACGCACAGAGCTTTGAGAATACGGATATTGATACGGAATATGAAATTCAACTGGCCAAGCATCAGCCTTACTCCAAGGGAGGAAAGAAAGAGGAGTTGGTAGAAGTTTTGGAGGGTATTGGTGTGTTGGTGCAAGGCAAGGAAGTCGAATCGCCATGGATATCAAGTTCTGCGCGAGAGCATGATGTAAGTTTAAGAAGTAAGAGTTTTCCTTCTGGTATTGTTCCAAATGTAAAGGGTATGGGCGCTAAAGATGCGGTTTCAATACTTGAAAACATGGGATTGAAAGTTAAAGTGAATGGTATTGGACGGGTGGTACAACAATCAATGACGGCCGGACAAAATTTTCGCAAAGGTACAACGATTTATTTGAGGATGGGGTAAGAATGATGAAGCTATCAGATATATTAAAAGACGTCAGTGTTAAAGAGATCATCAATCATGTTGATCAGACGATTGATCAAATTGTTTTTGATTCGCGCAAAGCAAAAGCCGGGACTATGTTTGTTGCCATGCGCGGAACATTGGTGGATGGTCATAAGTTTATTCCACAGGTAATTGAATCAGGATGTAAGTGCATTGTTTGCGAAGATATTCCATCTGAATTTCCTGAGGATGTTACAATCATCCATGTGGAGGATAGTTCATCAACATTAGGAAAGCTGGCTTCTGCTTTTTATCAACATCCTTCCCGACAACTTAAGCTTGTTGGAGTTACGGGTACCAATGGAAAAACGACGACAGCAACTTTGCTTTATCATCTGGTAATGAAGATGGGTTATAAAGCAGGATTATTTTCAACGGTTGCAAATTACATTGGCAAAACAAAGATAGACGCTACACATACCACGCCTGATGCGGTTACTTTGAATCAAATTATGGCTGAGATGGTTGAAGCAGGTTGTGAATATTGTTTTATGGAAGTCAGTTCGCATGCCTTGGTTCAGAATCGTGTAGCTGGTCTACAGTTTGCTGGTGGCTTATTTACTAACATTACCCATGATCACCTCGATTATCATAAAACCTTCAAAGCATACATTGATGCCAAAAAGACGTTTTTTGATGGATTGACGAAAGAGGCTTTTGCATTAACCAATGCCGACGATAAGAATGGTCAGGTGATGCTGCAGAATACAAAAGCTGAGAAATATAATTACTCTTTACGAGGGATGGGAACCTTTAAAGGCCGTATTGTAGAGAGTATGTTTGAAGGCATGCAATTGGAAATAGATGGTCAGGAAATATGGACGCAGTTTGTCGGTGACTTCAATGCTCAGAACTTACTAACAGTATACGGAGCAGCCTGTCTGTTGGGCTTTCAAAAGGACGAGGTTCAAGTGGCATTAAGTCAGCTGAAACCAGTGGATGGTCGTTTCGAAACCATTCGGTCAGGCTCTGGCAAAACAGCCATTGTTGATTATGCACATACGCCTGATGCCTTAAAGAATGTGATTGAAACAATTAATCTGGTGCGCATGCCACATCAGCAACTAATCACCGTGGTAGGTGCCGGTGGCGATCGTGATCCAATGAAAAGGCCTGAAATGGCAAAGGAAGCAGTGGTTGGAAGCTCTAAAGTAATTTTGACATCAGACAATCCACGCAGCGAAGATCCGGAAGTAATTATTAGCCAGATGATGGAAGGGGTGGCTTTTAAAGAGCGCATGAAAGTGTTGTCGATTGTTAATCGGCGCGAAGCCATCCGGACAGCCTGTATGGTAGCTGGGGAAGGTGATATCATTTTAATTGCCGGTAAAGGTCATGAAACCTATCAGGAGATTAAAGGAGAACGAACGCATTTTGACGATAGAGAAGTAGTAAACGAAATATTTAACGAAGAATAAAGCCCAAATCATGTTGTATTACTTATTTGAATATCTTGAACAGTTAAATCTGCCCGGAGCAGGAGTATTCCAGTATATTACCTTTCGTGCAGGAATGTCTGTAATCGTTGCCTTAATAACTGCAACCATTTTTGGTAAGATGGCTATTCGTATGTTGCAAAGACAGCAAATAGGCGAGGTGGTTCGTGATTTGGGATTGGAAGGTCAATACGAGAAGAAAGGGACGCCAACTATGGGAGGTGTTATTATTATTGCCTCTATTTTGATTCCGGTTTTATTATTCACAAAGCTGGATAATATTTACATCATCTTAATGATCATATCAACACTTTGGTTGGGAACCATTGGTTTTATCGATGACTATATCAAGGTGTTCAAAAAAGATAAAGAGGGTTTAGCCGGACGATTTAAAATTGCTGGTCAGGTTGGTCTCGGGCTTATTGTCGGTATTACACTTTTCTCAAGCGGTGATGTGGTGGTTCGTGAAAAATTGCAGGATGAAACGATAATAGTGCAGCTCGATGACGGAACAGAGGTTGAGCGTGCAGCTACGCGAGAAGTGAAATCTACCGTGACGAATATCCCATTTTTAAAGAATCATCGTTTTGACTATTCATCGGTGGTATGGTTCCTTGGTGATCAGGCTAAGAAATGGGGGTGGTTAATTTTCGTAGTTGCTGTTATTTTTATAATAACGGCGGTATCCAACGGTGCTAATATCACAGATGGTCTCGATGGTCTGGCAACCGGAACCTCGGCCATAATTGGGGTTACACTAGGTATTTTTGCTTACCTGTCAAGTAATGTTATCTATGCTGATTATCTGAATATCATGTACATTCCGCACTCGCAGGAATTAGTGGTCTTTATGGCTGCCTTTATTGGTGCAACCGTTGGTTTTTTGTGGTATAACTCGTTTCCTGCTCAGGTGTTCATGGGTGACACAGGAAGTTTGACACTTGGAGGTATTATTGCTGTGTTTGCCATTCTATTAAGAATTGAATTATTAATACCTATTCTTTGTGGGATATTCCTAATTGAAAATTTATCGGTAATGATCCAGGTGTCTTGGTTTAAATACACCAAGAAGAAATATGGTGAAGGTCGTAGGGTATTTAAGATGGCGCCTTTGCATCATCATTATCAAAAGATTGGATATACTGAGTCGAAAATAGTAACACGCTTCTGGATCATCGGAATTATCCTGGCAGTATTAACAATTGTAACGCTTAAAATTCGATAAACAACATGCAAAAACTCGTTGTATTAGGAGCAGGTGAAAGTGGAGTAGGAGCAGCTTTATTAGCTATGCAGCAAGGCATTGATGTGTTTGTTTCAGATAGTGGAACGGTGCCAGAGCATTTTCAGAATGAGCTGAATAAAGCCAATATAAAATGGGAGCAGGGACTACATACGCTGGAACTTATTTTTGCGGCTAATGAAGTGGTGAAAAGTCCTGGTATACCAGACTCAATCCCAATGATACAACAATTGCATGCGCGAAATATACCTGTCATTTCTGAAATAGAATTTGCAGGTCGATATACCGATGCGAAGAAAATATGTATTACCGGTAGTAATGGTAAAACAACAACAACATTATTGATCCATCACCTATTAAAGCATTCGGGTGTAAGTGTTGAGATGGCCGGTAATGTTGGAACAAGTCTGGCACGTCAGATTGCTGATGGCAAACGGCCGGATTGGTTTGTTATAGAGCTGAGTAGTTTTCAGTTGGATGGGATGTATCAGTTTAGAGCTGATATTGCCGTATTGCTGAATATTACCCCTGACCACCTCGATAGATACGAATATAAGATGCAAAACTACATTGATAGTAAATTTCGTATCATACAAAATCAGACTGAAAAAGATGTTTTTATCTATTGTCAGGATGACGAGGTGATTGCTGATGAGCTGCAGAAGAGGATTTTTAAGTCGGAATTAGTACCATTTACTCAGACGGATATCCTAAAGCATGGAGCTTATTCAACCATTGATGAGTTAATCATTAATTACAACGATGAAGTAATGAGTATGTTATCTCAAGAATTATCGTTACAGGGTCGCCATAATTTGTATAATTCAATGGCGGCAGGTATTGTTGCCAAGGTGCTTCAAATCCGTAAGAAATTTATTCGCGAAAGTCTGATGAGCTTTAAAGGGGTGGCACATCGCCTGGAAAAAGTGCTCTCAGTGCGCGGAGTTGAGTTTATAAACGACTCAAAAGCAACCAATGTAAACTCCACCTGGTATGCTCTCGAATGTATGGATAAGCCTGTTGTGTGGATTGCAGGAGGGGTAGATAAAGGAAATGATTATAATGAGTTAATGCCGTTGGTCGAGAAAAAAGTAAAGGCACTGATCTGTTTGGGGACAGATAATGATAAGCTGATCAATGCATTCGAAGGTAAAGTGCCGGTAATTAAAGAGTCTGACTCAATGTCGGAAGCTGTTGCTGAAGCATATAAGTTAAGTGCAAAAAACGATGTGGTGCTGCTTTCACCGGCCTGTGCCAGCTTCGATTTGTTCAATAATTATATGCAACGAGGTGATTTATTTAAAAAATCTGTAAGGGAATTGTAGTTCTGAGTGATTTATTATGAATGAACTGGTTCGAAAATATGTAAAAGGCGATCGGATAATATGGTATGTAGTTCTGGCATTAGCTGTGTTTTCCAGTTTGGTGGTTTATAGTGCAACAGGTAATCTGGCCTATAAGCATCAGGATGGTAACGCGGTGTATTACCTGTTTCGTCACGCCAAGTTTTTAATGATGGGTATCGGTATTATTGTTGCCGTTCATCATATAAATTATAAATGGTTTGCGCGGTTTGCTACGGTGTTTCTGTATCTATCCATTGCATTGTTAGTTATAACGGCCGTTTCGGGAGTTAACCTTAATAATGCAAGTCGCTGGTTGACCTTACCTGTAGTAGGTATTTCATTTCAACCTTCTGAAATTGCAAAGTTGGCATTGATGATGTACATAGCCAAAGTGTTAGCGCAGTATCAAAGTAATGACCGTACAGCCGATGAGGCTTTTAAACCAATTATGATTCATGTTGGAATTGTATGTGCCTTAATCTTTCGTGATGACTTCTCAACGGCAGGTTTAATTGGTGCAACTGCTTTGATAATAATGATGATCGGCAGGGTGTCTTTCAAATATATTTTTGGAACGGTGGCTGCTGTGCTCATTTTCGTTTTTGTAATCATCTGGCTATCCGATTACGTGCCTTTTTTACATCGGGCAAGTACCTGGAAAGCCCGTATTGAGCGTTTTGTAGAGGATGATGAAAATGCTCAGGAACACAGAACAGACTATCAGGCGCAGCGCTCGCAAATGGCAATTGCCACTGGTGGTTTCTTAGGTAAAGGGCCAGGTAATAGTCATCAGCGATATTTTTTACCGCACCCATATAGTGATTTTGTGTACGCTATTATTGTTGAAGAATGGGGATTGTTAGGCGGTTTCTTTGTGATGTTTGCCTATCTCCTGTTGCTTTTCAGAGCGGGGGTTATTGTGCGGGCAAGTAGTCGAACCTTTCCCGCATTTCTGGTCATTGGATTATCTATTTTATTGGTCATTCAGGCGTTTATAAATATGGGTGTCGCTGTGGGTGTAATGCCTGTTACAGGACAGCCATTGCCCTTGGTTAGTATGGGAGGTACATCTACACTTTTTACTTGCTTGGCTTTTGGAGCGATTTTAAGTGTAAGTCGAAATAATATTGAAGAAAAAGAATTAGCTACTGAAAAAGTAGCTGAAGAATAATAAACTATGAGCCCAATCAAAGTTATTGTTAGCGGTGGTGGAACCGGAGGACATATTTTTCCCGCAATTTCTATTGCTAATGCTGTAAAAGCAATTCAGCCGGATGCCCAGATTCTTTTTGTTGGAGCACAGGGTAAAATGGAAATGGAAAAGGTGCCTGCAGCTGGATATGAGATTGTAGGCCTGCCTGTTGCTGGTTTTCATCGTAAGCTAACCATCAAAAACTTAGCTTTTCCATTTAAGCTGATGAAAAGCCTGTTGAAAGCAAGGAGGGTGATTAAACAGTTTAAGCCTGATGTTGCTGTTGGTGTTGGTGGCTATGCTAGTGGGCCGGTATTACGAATCGCCTCTCAATCAGGTGTGCCTAGTTTGTTGCAGGAGCAAAACTCGTTTCCGGGTGTCACCAACCGGATTTTAGCAAAGAAAGCATCTAAAATATGTGTGGCTTATGATAAGATGGATCGCTTCTTTGCCAAAGAAAAAATACTGCTTACTGGAAATCCTGTTCGTAGCGATTTATTGAATGATACATCAAGAGAAGAGGCGATTAGATTTTGGAGCCTTGATCCACAAAAGAAAACAATTCTGGTGATTGGAGGAAGTCTAGGGGCTCGATCGATCAACAATGGAATAATTGACACGATTAAGGAATTGCCAGATGATATTCAAATGATATGGCAAACCGGAAAATTCTATATCGAAGAGATGAAAGCTAAGTTGCCGGAGGAGCTGATGGATCGAGTAATTGTTACTGATTTTATCAGTCGTATGGATATGGCATTCTCTGCTGCTGATTTGGTTGTTTCTCGTGCAGGAGCAAGTTCCATTTCAGAATTGGCTATACTTGGTAAGCCGACTGTTTTTGTGCCATCGCCTAACGTTTCCGAAGATCATCAGACGAAAAATGCAATGGCTCTGGTTGAAAAAAAAGCGGCTGTTTTAGTGAAAGATGCCAATGTTAATTGTCTTATAAAAGAAGCAACTGGTTTATTGGAGCATGATGATCAGCTAAAAGAGTTGGCTAAAAATATTCAGTTATTTGCTAAACCTGATGCAGCCTCAGATATAGCTATTGAAGTGATAAAACTGGCCCAAAAGAAATAAGATGTTAAAATTAGAAGACATAAAGAGCGTTTATTTTGTTGGAGTAGGGGGGATTGGCATGAGTGCAATTGCCCGCTTTTTTAAATATGAGGGCTTAAATGTAGCTGGGTACGATCGTGTTTCAACGGTGTTGACAAGGGAGTTGCAGGATGAAGGGATCGATATTCATTACGAGGATGATATTAAACAAATTGCATTAAATTATCACGATAAGCAAAGTACACTGGTTGTCTATACGCCTGCCATTCCGGATGATCATACAGAGTTAAATTATTTCTTAAATAAAGGGTTTGATGTTCGCAAACGTGCCGCTGTTCTTGGGTTGATATCGACCGGAATGAACAGTGTCTGTGTGGCCGGAACGCACGGTAAAACTACCATATCATCGCTGACATCGCATCTGTATAAGCAATCAACTGTTGGTTGCAATGCCTTTTTGGGTGGTATCATTAATAATTATAAAACTAATTTTCTGCATGATGCCAACTCTTCCTATGTGGTGCTGGAGGCAGATGAGTTCGATCGATCGTTTCTTCAGTTGCACCCGTATTTAGCACTGATTTCGGCTATGGATGCGGATCATTTGGACATATATGGTGATGCCGAAAGTCTGCAGGATGCGTTTCATGAATTTATAACTAAGATTGAAGCTGGTGGAGTGCTCTTGTGTAAGGCGGGTCTTCCTGTTGACGATGTTAATGATGATATCGAGATATTTACCTATTCGATTGATCAAAAAGCAGATTTTACTGCTGTTAACTTAAAACTTGTTGATGGATTACATCAGTTCGATTTAAAGTCCCCGTTTGGAATGATAAAGGGCCTTAAAATGGGTGTCCCGGGATTGATCAATGCAGAGAATGCGGTGGGTGCAATAGGATTGGCTTTATTGGGTGGTGTCGAAGATGATGAAATACGTGCATCACTTCCCTCATTTGAAGGTATACGACGACGATTTCAATACCGGATTAAATCGCCAGAATTGGTTTTGATTGATGATTATGCACATCATCCTGAGGAGATTAACGCAACCTATAAATCAGTCAAGGCCATTTATCCGAAACAAAAGTTAACGGCTGTATTTCAACCGCATTTATTTTCACGGACGAAGGATTTTGCCGATGGTTTTGCATCTTCTCTTGATCAGTTTGACAGGATTTTGTTGCTGGATATTTACCCCGCCAGGGAGTTGCCAATTGAAGGTGTGAATTCAGCTATGATTGCCGAAAGGATGAAGAATTCAAAAGTTGAAGTGGTCAGTAAAAGTGAATTATTTGAGGCAATCATTCAAGAAAATAATGAAGTGATTCTGACATTAGGAGCTGGAGATATTGATAAGGAAGTGCCGATTTTAGAAGAGAAATTATTACAGTTTATCAGCAATAAATAGCCGTTTGGCAAAATGTTAATAAATAATAATAAATACTCGACTTTTCCTAGATGGAAAAAGTTATATTTAAGCGAATTAATTGATAAAATACTGTAAATGAAACGTTGGAAAAACATAACTTTAGGTGTGTTGGCAGGAGTGTATTTCCCTGTAATGTTTTCATTTATAATGGTTGACAAGGATGGTGTGGTATGTGGCGAGATCGTTTCTTCCATAAGTGATAGTATTGAAAATCAATTTATCGACACCGAGGAAATTAAAGATCTTGTTTTGGAGAAATATCCGGGTGTTCTTGGCAGTCAGATGACCAATGTTGATTGTAATGAAATGGAAGGGTTTTTTGAGAAGCATCCGGCCATTGAAAATTGTGAAGTGTATTTTACCTATGGTGGTGCTTTACACGTTGAAGTGTCGCAGCGTGAACCACTACTGAGGGTATTTGATAATAATAGTTCGTACTATCTGGATATGTACGGACAAAAAATGCCACTTTTTAAAAATCATTCAGCTCATGTGTTGGTAGCTAATGGATTTATTAAGCGGGTAGCTGCCGATGATTTATTGTTGGTGGCCAGTAAAATTTATAATGATAGCTTTTGGAAAGCTCAGATTGAACAGATATACGTGGATGATCATGGTGAGCTTACATTGGCGCCACGTGTTGGTGATCATTTGATTGAATTTGGAAGTGTTGAAGATGTCGAACTAAAATTTCGAAACTTAAAGGCACTTTATAAAAACGGGTGGGATGCCCGTGAATGGAATTTGTATAAAAAAGTAAGTTTAAAATATAAAGGACAAGTCGTTTGTACTAAAGTATGAATGTTATGAATCACGAACCTAATCTAATTGCAGCCATAGATATCGGTACCACAAAAATTGTGGCTATCGTAGGTCGTAAAATGGAAGATGGAAAGCTTCAACTACTCGGTATGGAGCAGGTTCCGTCAATCGGTGTTAAGCGCGGTGTTGTGCTTAATATCGATGAAACGGTTTCTTCCATTAAGCAAGCTATCTCCCGAATTGAAGAAAAACTGGATGTCAAACTGACGAATGTATACGTTGGTATAGCTGGTCAGCATATCAAGAGTCTTCGTAATCGTGGCTATCGTTTTATCGAAAACGGGCTTGAGATCACTCAGGAAGATGTTGACAATTTGTTTGATGATAACTACAAGATTCCGGTTGAAGCAGGCGAGAAAATCATGCATGTTATCCCACAGGACTATATTGTTGATAATGAGATGGGCGTTAAAAACCCTGTCGGGATGTCGGGCCGTCGTCTGGAAGGAAATTTTCACATTGTATTAGGGCGAATTGCCTCTGTTAAAAACATTGAGAAGTGCATTAGAAGGGTAGCGCTGCAGCTGAATGACTTGATCCTTGAGCCCCTTGCATCTTCGAAAAGTGTGTTGACAGAAGAAGAAAAAGAGGCTGGCGTTGTGCTGGTTGATATTGGTGGAGGAACTACGGATGTGGCTGTATTCTATGATGGTATTATCCGTCATACCGCTGTAATACCTTTCGGAGGTAATGTGGTAACGTCTGATATAAAGGAAGGCTGTTCAGTCCTTTATAAGCAGGCAGAAACACTTAAAGTGCAATTTGGATCGGCCATGGGTGATATGGCCCGCGAAGATATGGTGGTGACCATTCCTGGTATTTCAGGTTGGGAGCCAAAAGAAATTTCATTCAAAAGTCTGGCTTACATTATTCAGGCTCGTATGGAGGAAATTATTGACTATGTGATGTATCAGATTGAAAACTCTGGATGCTACGATAAAGTCGGTGCTGGTATCGTTCTTACAGGAGGTGGTGCCTTACTGAAAAACTTACCGCAGTTGATCAAGTTCCGCACTGGCCTGGATGTTCGAATCGGATTGCCTGATCAGGGATTGGTTGGTGATCTGCCAGAAGAAGCACACTTACCAAACTATTCAACAAGTATTGGTTTAGTGTTGAGTGCGATGGAGCGTCCTAAGCGCTCAATTGTTGAGCCTGAGTTGTTTGGTGAGGTTGAGCCTAAGTGGGATGAGCAAACAAGTCGTGCATCGCAGAAAAAGGAAAAAACGAAGAAAGAGAAATCTTTATATAAGACAGGAAACTTATTTAGCGGCATTAAAAATGGCCTGGTCAATATCTTTGATGAAAAAGATGTTGAGATGTAAGTAGGAAATAGGACGGATATGAGTGACGAGTTAATGAATTTTGATATACCGCAAAGCGAATCTTCCATTATCAAAGTGATAGGTGTTGGAGGAGGAGGTAGTAATGCGGTTAACTACATGTATAGCCAGGGAATTAAAGATGTAAATTTTGTTGTTTGCAACACGGATGCCCAGGCTTTACTGAATAGTCCTGTTCCTGTAAGAATTCAATTGGGTGAGTCTTTGACAGAAGGACGTGGTGCAGGTAACCGCCCCGAGAAAGGAAGAGAATCGGCCATTGAAAACCTTGAGGATATTGTAACAGTGCTGGAAAACGGCACGAAAATGGTGTTTGTCACTGCAGGCATGGGTGGAGGAACCGGAACTGGTGCCGCACCTATTATTGCAAAGACGGCCAAAGAAATGGGAATTCTGACTGTGGGTATTGTGACGATCCCATTCCGTTTTGAAGGAAAACTTCGCATTAACCAGGCATTAGACGGCATTGCTGAAATGGAGAAGAATGTTGATTCATTATTAATCATTAATAATGAACGCCTGCGTGAGATGTTTGGTGATTTAAAATTGTCAAATGCCTTCTCCAAGGCCGATGATGTGTTATCGACTGCTGCTAAAGGAATTGCCGAGATAATTACTGTTCATGGATATATCAACGTCGATTTTGCCGATGTTGAAACTGTGATGAAGGAAAGTGGTGTTGCAGTAATGGGTTCCGCTTATGCAGAAGGAGATAAACGTGCGATAGACGCGATTCAGGCTTCATTGGAATCGCCTTTATTAAATAATAATGATATAAAAGGAGCGAAGAATATCCTGCTAAATATTACATCCGGGACAGAAGAGGTCACGATGGATGAAGTAGGAGAAATTACCGACTACGTGCAAGATGTGGTTGGCGATAACGCTTCAATAATTTGGGGGACAGGTACTGACCTGGAACTTGGAAAGCAGGTTTGCGTGACGATTATTGCAACAGGCTTTGTTTCCGGACAATTAATTGAACACCAGCAAAAGAAAAAAGAGTCAGAAGTAACACGATTTTCGTTGGATGAAGACGGGCAAGTGACAACGATCTCAAATGATGACTTGTCAGCAAGTTCAAAGCCTGCACCTGGAGCTTTGGAAGAAGAGCAGGGGCGTGTTATTGATTTTGAGGTGGTGGAGAAACAAAAGCAGGAGCGAATTGATCAATATTACCAACCTGTTGTTCCGCAAAGTAGAAAATCAGAGGTGGATCATTATAATCCAACAAACGATAACTTTATTGATGAAGGCTTTGGCACTGCAGGAGCGAGCTATTATAAGCCCTTAATCAATCAGGAAGAGATGGAAGATGAGCGTTTTATTGAGCAGATGGAAAATGTACCTGCATATAAGCGCCGGCAGATGAAGATTGATAATAACAATGCGAAACGCCAGAGTCAGGAATCAAAAATTAGTCGTTTTTCATTGTCCGATGATCCGAAAAATGGACCTCAGATAAGTAAGGATAATCCATATTTGCATGATAATGTAGATTAATAACAGATACAATGAGTTTAGAAGCACAAATTAATAACGATATCAAGGAAGCCATGAAAGCTAAAGACCGTGTTCGTCTTGAGGCTTTGCGTGGTGTGAAGAAAGAGGTAATTGAAGCTAAAACTTCAAAGGGTGCATCCGAGGAAATTTCTGATGCCGATATTATGAAGATTATTCAAAAAATGGTGAAGCAACGCAAGGATGCTGCAGAACTATATAAATCACAAAATCGTGAAGATTTAGCAGAAAAAGAAATTGAAGAGGTAAATGCGATTAGTGAGTATTTGCCAAAGCAATTAAGTCAGGAAGAGTTGCAGCCGATCGTGAAAGCTATTATTGAAAAAGTGGGTGCTACTTCAATGAAAGAAATGGGAAAAGTGATGGGCGTTGCCTCAAAGGAATTGGCAGGTAAAGCCGATGGTAAAGATATTTCTGCCGTGGTTAAACAATTACTTGGATAACACAAATAATCTGAAATAAATGAAAAGCTGGTGCATCAAATGTACCAGGCTTTTATTTTTCTGGTGTCTTTTACTTTTTAAGCTCTTCCTTCAGGTATTTAGCTGTATGGCTTTTCTTCTTACGCGCAACTTCTTCCGGAGTGCCAGAAGCCATTAGTTCTCCTCCAAATCGTCCGCCATCCGGCCCAATATCAATGACATGATCGGCTACCTTGATGACATCCAGGTTGTGCTCAATGACAAGAACGGTATTGCCCTTGTTAACCAGGCGATGTAGTACGTCCAATAAAACGCGGATATCCTCAAAATGCAATCCGGTTGTGGGTTCGTCAAGAATATAAATTGTTTTGCCTGTATCACGTTTGGCCAATTCAGCCGCGAGTTTAACGCGTTGGCTTTCACCACCCGAAAGAGTCGTTGAAGGTTGGCCTAAGGTGATATAACCTAATCCAACGTCTTGAAGTGTTTTCAGGATTTTAGATAGTTTCGGGATATGCTCAAAAAACTCAACAGACTGGTTGATGGTCATGTCTAACACATCACTAAT
>DIYS01000149.1 GCA_002429115.1 Saccharicrinis sp. UBA6048
ATGTCGCCATACTTCGACTGGACTGACTCCCAGTCTACACTCTCGGTACTTTTCTGCACTTTAATTTGTATTCGTTTGTGACTTCAGTTCAGAAGTAGCTCGACTTCATCATCAGTCCGTGTAAGATAAGATAAGATAAGATAACTTTATTTATACACGGTTTTTCCATCAGTTCACTTAATTAATTATCTATAATAGTAATACCTATCTACCTGACTACAATAAAATTTAATAACAATTCAAATAAAAGAAATAAATAACTAAAAATTCTGCTTTTCATGGAGGCCGTGTCTAAAATTTACTTAAAATTAAGATATTACTTTAAACTGTGGCGACTTAATTTAGATTTGAAATCGGTCAGTGAAGACGCTTGTCTAAGGTCTGCGGGTAAGTTGTTCCACAACTGAGCTCCACTGTACAAAAAACTTCTCTTGAGATAATCAGTTCGAGGTTGTTGAAGAACTAGTTTATTTTCGGTATTCCTTAAACGATAAGCACTTGCACTTGTATTGTCACGATATACAAATCTTGATCTCAGATAATCAGGTGTCGTACCATGTAATGTTTTATACATTAGGATAGACTTCTGTTCCAATCTTTGATAGTAGAGTCTTCGCCACCCTAGTGCCCGGAACAAATCATCCAAATTACTATCATAGCTCGCAGACATCAGGATGCGAGCTGCCCGATTTTGAAGTCTTTGCAGTTTTTCAGAAAGGCCTTTGTTACAGTTTCCCCACACTACACTGCAATAATCAAAATGTGGTTGAATAAGACTATTATAAACTTTAATTAGAACATTAAATGGAGTGAGATGCCGAATTCGTTTAATTGCACCAATAGCACAAGCTATCTTCTTAGAGATGTTTTCAATATGACACTCCCAGTTTATATTTTGATCGACATAAACGCCAAGGGATTTAGCGGAGGTTACTTGTTCGATTGCGTTTTCGTTTATAGTAAGAGAGGGACTTTCCGTAAATTGAGATAACTTCTGCCTTGATGCAATAAGCATAAACTCAGTTTTTGTCATATTTAGGGTAAGCTTGTTAGCAGAGAGCCATTCGTACACATTGCTCAGGTCCTGATTAAGGCAATAATTTATATCCTCAATGTCAGTACTGGCAAGCGTCAGGCTGGTATCATCTGCATACATTCGAGGTTCCGAATATGTCAGACAATGTGGTAAGTCATTAATATATATCAAAAACAGAAGAGGTCCCAAAATTGTTCCCTGGGGAACACCACATCTTAGACATTTCGGAGTTGACTTACAAGAATTCAGGTGACAAATCTGTGTTCGATTATCTAAATAAGAAGCAAACCATTGATGGCTGGTCCAACAAATCCCATAGTATTTCAATTTTCGTAACAAAATATCGTGATCTACTGTATCAAATGCCTTTTTGAGGTCTAAAAAGACTACGGCATTAACAAGACCACGGTCTATATTCATTGCCCAGCTATCTGTAGCTTCGATAAGTGCTGTGAGCGTGGAATGCAAAGACCGAAAACCAGATTGATGGCACGAGAGAAAGTTGTTTTTAGTTAAATAATGATAAAGCTGATCGTAAATTATCCGTTCAAAGACTTTGGCCACAACTGGAATGACTGAAATTGGTCGATAATTCGTCGGATCAGAGCGCTTCCCAGAATTTTTATACAATGGAGTGACTCTGGCAGATTTCCACTCATCGGGAAAGATGCCAGTCATAAGGGATTGATTGAATATATGAGTAAGAGTTTCCGCTAGTACATCAGGACATTCCCTTAGAAGTTTCGCTGAAATATTATCTAATCCAGTTGCCTTTGACTTGCAAAGCTTTGATAGTAGTGCAAAAACATGTGTTGGTGTTGTTTTTTCAAAAACAAAACTCTTATCAGTTTCAGTAAGAAATTCTTCGAAGGATTTATCAACTTCTGTCACCTCTGTACTAAGGCTTGGCCCAATTTCTGTGAAAAATGAGTTTAGCATTTCTGCTATATCTGTTTGATCTCCAGAATTCACCCCATTATATTCCATCTCATTAATAACAGTTTTATTGGACTTTCGTGAGGTCAGTTCATTGATTGTTTTCCATGTTTTTCTTTGATCCCCATAACAATTGTTGAAGGCATTTTCATAATAAGCTTTTTTCGCGCTATTAATTTCCCAGTTCACTTGATTTTTGACCATTCGAAATTGGTTCCAATTAAATGGATCTTTTGTCTTAATAGCCTTTCTTTTGAGACGGTCTCTGAAATTCATCCGCTTTTTCAGAATAGCGGTTATCCAGGGGGATTTAGAATCTCTTGTCCGTTTGGTCTTCATCGGTGCGTGCTTTTCACACACATTCAGGAATAATTCTTTCCATCTCTTCCACATATCATTAGGATCATACAGTTGCTTTATGTCATCCCAAGGTTGGGCTAAAATATCCGCATAAAAATTTGCGCTATTAAAGTGTTTAAACTGTCTATATGTTATCAAGCTAACTCCTTTGGAGAAAGTGGGAATTGAAATTTTTCGATATACATAAACTAAACTGTGGTCACTTATGGCGACATGAGACACCCCCGAACAATACACATTCTCTGGCCGATTAGTGAAAATGAGATCAATTAAAGTACTTGTATTAGGTGTAATTCGGGTGGGTTCGTTAATGAGTTGATCCAATCCATAAATGTCTGTTATGTTTAGAAGAGCTTTCACATTAACATTGTCTTTGGATTGCATGTCACA
>DIYS01000047.1 GCA_002429115.1 Saccharicrinis sp. UBA6048
GACAACCTGAGGTGTTACAATTAATGACTGGTTTATATTCAACGATTCACCAGAATCATCCACCTGATTTCTTTACTTTATACCCGTCTTTCTGAAGTAACTCAACAACCTTATCCCGAAAATCGCCTTGTATCAATACTTCACCATCCTTTACCGATCCACCCACGCCGCATTTACTTTTCAGCTTTTTACCCAGATCCTTTAAATCCTCTTCAGCACCAATAAATCCGGTAATCAAAGTCACCTTTTTACCGCCGCGCTGTTTCTTGTCCAGCATCACGCGTAAGTCTTGCTGATTTGGCTCCAGAGTTTCCTGTTCAGCGTCATCATTATATTGATAATCGAAATCCGGATTGGTTGAAAAAACAACTCCGTCTAATTTCTTCCACTTCTTCTTTGCCATAACTATCGATTTTGAACTACAAAAATAGAAACATGACGCAATTTTTAAGGCATCAGACTTACATGTCTTTGAGTTTTTAGTTATTTTGAACGATCAAAACCAACACTATGAGATTTTTATCAGCCTTGTTAACATTCACTTTCTGTATCGGCATTTCGGCACAGGAACCTTCCAAATGGGAGATGTTGGATAACTACCTGAACCTATTAGAAGAAAATAATCGATTTATGGGAAGCCTCTGTATATACAAAGGTGATGAACTGCAATACGAACGCTATTTGGGGTATTCGAGTATTGAAGAAAACAAGCGGGCTAATTACCAAACAAAATACCGGACTGGTTCTGTAACAAACCTGTTTACTGCTGCATTAATTTTTCAACTAGTAGAAGAGCAAAAGCTTAGCCTTAAAGCTCCGCTGAGCGATTTCTATCCCCAGATAACAAATTCGCATAAAATCAACATAGCGGATTTACTCAATCATCAGAGTGGGTTACATGACTATACTGCACACAAAAAGTTTTCGAAGCAGAAAAACCGTAACTGGAGTAAAGGCGAGCTGATGAATATTATTGCAGGCAGCCCAATTGATTTTGAGCCTGGCGACAAAGCAAAATTTTCGAACACCAATTATCTGATTCTTGGTTTTATATTGGAACGCCTGAGGGACGATAGTTACTCAATGGTATTGGAGGATAAGATATGCAAACCGAATATACTGACCAACACCAAGTATGGAGGACGCATCAACACTAATATGTATGAGGCCCACTCCTATCTTTTCAAAAACAACAGCTGGGAAAAGCTTCCTCAAACCGATATGAGCATAACCAGGGGATCTGGTGCCATCATTTCAACGGCAAGAGATTTAAATGTATTTATACAAAAGCTATTTCGCAGAAAGATTATTAACGATGTATCACTGGATAGTTTGTTGTCAACGACAAATAAAATTGGCCATGGCATTTTTGAATATGAATACAAGACTATGAAGGCCTGGGGACATAGTGGTAATATTGATGGTTTTCAAAGTCATCTATCATATTTTCCGGAAGATAGTGTGAGCATTGCGTTTTTGGGCAATGGCATGAATTATCCTTTGCAGGATATCATTACCAAAGGCCTGGATGCGTATTATGAACATCCATTTACTTTGCCGGTTTTTGCCGGTCAAGCCGTTGAGCTCCCCAATGAAATCCTTAAAAAGCTAGAAGGTAATTATACCTCCGCTAATTATTCGGAAAAGTATAGCCTGGTCATCCGAGAGGGAGTTTTACATGCGCAAACAAGGGGACATAAATCCTATCCGCTGACGGCCTATGCAAACGGATCATTCAGATTTGATCCGGTTGGATTGGAGATTAAGTTTGAGGGAGATATACAATCAATTGTTCCCGATCAATTTGTATTACACCAGCGCGGTGTGGCATTTAAATTTATTAAAGACTAACGTGAAAGAAATAAACAACATTAAAGTTGTGGCATTTGATGCTGACGACACCTTGTGGGTGAATGAAACATTCTTTAGAGAAGCTGAAGCCGTATTTGCAAACATGCTTACCGAATATGCCAGTGAGCAGGAGACTCTCAGAATACTTTATGAAGTTGAGATGAGCAACATGGAGCTATACGGTTATGGCATTAAAGCATTTATGTTATCACTGATAGAGGCGGCTAATATTATATCAGGATTTCGAATAACGGCTCGTCAAACGGATGAGATCATACAAATTGGCAAGGATATGTTGAACAAGCCAGTTGACCTTTTGGATGGTGTTGAGCCTACATTGCAACTACTGCACAAACGGGTAAAACTCATTGTTGCCACCAAAGGTGATTTGCTTGATCAGGAACGTAAGCTGCGTAAGTCTGGATTATTGGATTACTTCCACCATATTGAGGTGATGAGCGATAAAAACACAGCAAGTTACGCTGCACTTATTAAGCACCTGGATATTGAAGCTTCGGAACTGGTAATGGTTGGCAACTCGGTTAAATCAGACATATTACCTGTGGTTGAGCTGGGTGGCTGGGGTGTACATATTCCATTTCACACAACCTGGCACCACGAAGAAGTAAGAGATCCTGTACAATCAAAACATATTTTTAAGATTGAACGGATCGACCAGCTTATACCGTTGCTTAACATCTAATATTTATTAAAATTCTATTTCCGATTAAACATTCTCACTCTTTTAAAAGTTAAGGCTAAAAAAATACATGGAGACATTAACGTTAACAACCCCTGCTCTGCTTTTCTCGGCAGTATCATTAATACTTCTGGCATATACTAATCGTTTTCTAGGCTATGCCGCATTAGTACGTCAGCTCTACGAAAAATTAAAAGCAAATCCCGATCAGGTACTATTAGATCAAATTATGAACCTCAGAAAACGTTTGTATTTAATCAAGAATATGCAACTTCTGGGTGTTGCCAGCTTAATGTTCTGTGTTCTGTCGATGTTACTGATTTATATCGAAGTATTTGAACCTGCGGCTTATGCCTTTGGATTGGGTTTATTCCTTCTGATAATATCATTATTACTATCAGGTTGGGAAATTAAAATATCAGTAAAGGCATTAGATCTGCATCTGAATGATATGGAGCATTTTAATGACTAATTCACTCTACGCGCTTACAATTGCTTATCGCAAACTTGAAATTAGCTTTACGTGCCTGTAATTGATAATTACAGACTTGTAATTTGCGCTACGTGTTTACAATTGCTTATTACAAGCTTGCAATTCACTTTACGTGGCTGCAATGACTTATTGCAGACTTGCGATTGATGATTGTAGCTGCGTAAAGCTAATTACAGGTTTAGAATAGTTAATTTATTCACAGTGTTTGTGGTTCCAAACTCACTAGTAGCGAAATACAGGTTCTTTTGCAAAGAACTTATACGACAACAGCTTATAATATAATTTGGCCACCAGAAAATCGGGTGCATGCAAGCCTTCAATGGGGGCAAACTCGACAATATCAAAGCCCACAACATTTTTCCGTTCAAACACCTTTTTTAGATATCGAATTGTTGTATCCCAAGTCAAGCCACCTGGTTCTGGTGTTCCGGTAGATGGCATAATGGACGGGTCTAAGGCATCTAAATCGATGGTTAAGTATACCTCATCGGTCATCATGTCAATACTCTGATCCATCCACGCCTCGCGCCCATATATTTCTTCAGCAAAAAAGCATTTTTGCTTATTCAAAAAAGGTTTCTCAACAACATCCATGCTGCGGATACCAACCTGAATCAAGTTGGTATTTTGCGAGGCTTTATGCAAGGCACAAGCATGGTTATATTCGCTTCCCATATAGCTTGGGCGTAAATCAGAATGGGCATCCAACTGCAGCACTGTAAGGTTCTTATATTTCTGTCTGTAAGCTTCAATAATGCCAATACTTACCGAATGCTCGCCCCCAAAAAAGGTTAAGAATTTATTGTACTTCAGTAGCTCTTTCGTTGTACTCAGCACCGCTTCATACATTTTCTCAGGAGATGATTTTTCGGTTATATCGGGCAAAATATGAATACCTTTTTTATAGACCTCCGAATCGGTTTCAATGTCATAGAACTCCAAATTAGGGGTTGTGTCCATAAATACTTCAAATCCCCGGTCAGCGCCTTTACCCCAGGTGCTGGTACCATCGTAAGGTATGGATTGCAACAATACCTGAGCCTCATCAAGCCCAATGTATTTATCGTCAATATCACCAAAAATTCTACTCATCTTCCAGGTAACCTAGTATGTCCAACATTTCATTGACCGATTGTTCTTCGCGATACACGGTATCCACAATATTACCGCGATCGTCACGATCAATAATCACATGCTTTGGTGCGGGAATCAGGCAGTGTTTAATACCACCATAGCCACTTACCGAATCCTGATAAGCGCCTGTATGAAAAAAGCCTAAGTAAAGTGGCTCTTTGTCCTCGTCGCTATATCTTGGCAATAGTACTTCCTGGTTGAAATCCTCCGAATTATAATAATCGGAATGATCGCAGCTAATACCGCCAATATTAGCCCGCCCATACTCGTTGTGCCACTTATTAACCGGCAGCAAAATAAACTTCTCCTGAATGGACCAGGCATCCGGAATGGTATTCATCAGGCTGTTATTAATAATGTACCAGTTTTCCGTATCGTTCTGTTGCTTCTGCTCCAAAACTTCAAATATAATGGCGCCCGACTCACCAACGGTGTATTTGCCAAACTCGGTATACAAATCCGGTTCCATTACATTTTCTTTGTTACACGCCGCTTTTATATTAGAAATGATCTCATGGATCATGTACTCGTAATTATACTCAAAACCTAAGTGGTTACGTATCGGAAATCCTCCACCCAGATTAAACGATTCGAGGTTTTTACTTTCTTTCTTAAGCTCAACATAAAGCTTCAATGCTTTCTGAAATTCGCCCCAATAATAAGGCGTATCCTTTATGCCCGAATCAACAAAGAAGTGAAGCATCTTAAGCTCTACCTTATCATTATCTCTGATCTTTTCTTTAAAGAAATCGATAATTTGTTTATGCTGTATCCCCAATCGTGACGTATAATACGCCGACTGTGCTTCTTCATTAATCGCCATGCGGATACCAATCTTAATCGTTTGTGTGGATTTCAGCTTCATCAAGCGCTCAAACTCATTGATACTGTCCAGCACAATTACTGAATTGGTAAATCCAGACTCCTGTAATTTGATTATTTTCTTAAGGTATTCGTCAGTTTTGTAGCCATTGTGTATCGTAATGATGTCCTTGTTGATCTTACCTCTTTTGTGCAGATAACGAATCAGGTCAATATCAAATGACGATGATGTTTCGATATTAACCCGATGCTTTAAGGCCTCATTGATCACATGATTAAAGTGGTTGCACTTTGTACAATAGCAAAAATGGTACTTTCCCTGGTACGCATTGTTCTTGATGGCCCGGTTAAATAAGTTCCTGGCCTTCTTGATTTGATCGCCAATCTTTGGCAGATAAATAAAACGAAACGGGGTACCATATTTTTCTATCAAATATTTCAACGATACACCATGAAACGTCAGGTAATCATTTTTAAGGTCAAACCCCTCCTGAGGAAAGTAAAAACTTTGCTCAATCAAATCAAAATAAGTATTCTTCATCTAAGTATTCCCAATATTTTCTTTCCCTTTTGAGTAGAATGCAAATTTATTTAATTTCACACTAATTTGTACACCCCTATTTAAAATTGTCACAGGATTTTCTACTTCTGATAATCCGAGTTCGATTAAAATTAAACTGCTCAGTGTAGTATCTGCATCAATTATTCAAAAACTAACAGGTGGTCTATACAAGTTACTTACTTGCCAAACATTTACTTATAAAACTCTGTTATTATTCATTGTAACGAGTCATCGTTAACTTAAACAAAACCATAAGTGACGCCCTATGAGAAAAAAGAATAAAAGTATTTTACGAAAACTATTCATTTACATGATGGGTTTTGGCATTGCAATGGGCCTTATTTTTCCTGTTTATGCCAATATATTTGTAGAGTTTAAACCAGGATTGTTTCCATATTTTTTAGGAGGATGCATATGTGCCGGTATTACCGTTGGGGTAGTAAGTTTTTGGTTTGTTAAAACCATATTGATTAAACAACTACTCAAAGTATCACAGATCGCTGTTTCTATTTCGCAAAAAGATATATCAACCAAATTAAATATTGAAAGTGATGATGCGGTAGGCATTATCGCAGATGGCTTTAACACTGCTGTTTTAACGCTAAACGAGTTTGTAAATAATATCAGACAAATTACTGGAACCACGCAATCAATAGCAGGTCAGAACAATGGAAGCACCAAAGGCACAATCGAAGAAATAACAAATACACTGAGCGAGGTAACTGAGGCGATTTACCAGACCTCAGATCAATCGAAATCGATTCAGGATAAAGTCCTTCAAAGCCGTTTATCATTAAATAAGGTGACTAAAAACCTGGAACACACCAACTCTTCCATGAGTACATTTGGAGAGACGGTTAATAAATTAACTGATCACATTGAAGAAATTGGTCACATCATATTATTTATCAAAGACATTGCCTTACAAACTAACCTACTGGCATTAAATGCCGGCATTGAAGCTTCTAAAGCAGGAGAATACGGAAGAAGCTTCTCTGTTGTGGCTAAAGAAATTCAGAAACTCTCGGAAAACATCGGGAAATCAGTAAATAAAGTGGAATATATCTTTACCGCCTTAAACAATGAACTGGAGCAAACTAAAGAAATTAATACTGTAATTATTAGCCAGTTTGAAGAAAACCTGAAACAAAACAAAGAAATTCAAAATGTTGTAAATTCAATTGATAATGCATCGCAGCTCAGCTTAACGGAAGGTCACCACCTGATTAATTCAGTTCAGCTTCTTAATCAATCCGTTGAAAATGTCAACAAAACCTTTAACACCTTTAGTTCTTATATGCGTGAGCTTGATGAAACGATGCAGCTGTATACAACAACAAACTAATCAAAAACCATCATACACTCTTTACTTTTTTACCCGTTGAATTAACCTTTAGGTTGTCTTCAAAGCAGATTACCTGAGGTACTTTATAGTGAGATAAACTATTGGCACAGTGTTCTTTTACAAATTGCTCGTTTATATGCTTGTGCTGATTACTTGTGACCAGTGTTGCTTTTATAGCCTCTCCCAACATTTCATCATCAATCGCTTCAATCGTGCAATCAACAACACCCTCAATCTTAACGATCACTTCCTCTATTTCTTTAGGACTTACCCGTTTACCACCTACCTTGATGATTTCCCTTTTGCGGGCAGCATGGTAGATAAAACCATCTTCATCCACTCTTGCTAAATCGCCGGTATATAACCATCCGTTTTTAATGGTATCCGCCGTTTCTTCCGGCTCCTCGAAATAACCCAACATGACATTATCCCCTTTCGCAATAATTTCGCCAACATCACCAACTTTAACCGGCACCCCATCATTATCAACTACAAGCAGCTCAACATCAGGTATACCTTTACCAAGCGACCCTAGCTTATCGGCCAATCGGGCTGGAGGCAAGTAGGATAAACGCGCCGTTGCTTCTGTTTGTCCGTACATCACGTAAAACAAAACATCCGGTAAGTTCTCCCCAAACTCATTAATAAATACGGTATGTAGCTTACCACCAGCTTGCGTTACATATCTCAAGTGTGGGAATTGTGTTCGCTTAAAGGATTCTGATTTACGAAGCAGTATTTGAAAATGGCTCGGTACGCCTGCAAATCCTGTACACTTGTATTTCTGCAAATCTTCTATCACAGAATTAAGGAAGATGAATGTATTGTTGAGTACAATCGATCCAGCCACTTTTAAATGTGTGTGCAACAAGGACAATCCATAACAATAAAAAAATGGCAATACCACCTCCATTATATCATTCTCGTTTAGCTTGAGGTATTGAATAATGGATGATGTATTCGCTACAATATTTCTGTGAGAGATCTTTACTCCTTTGGGCTTAGACGTAGAACCGGATGTAAAGATGATTTGCGCCAGATCATTATCATTTGTTTCCGTAACTGTCCATTCAACGGCTTCTTCCTCCTTATAAATAGTATCCAGTTCTGATTCTGTCAAGCATACCTCAATTTCCGGATTCAGTTTTTTTACAACTCGATTCGCTCCAATTAATAATTTCGACTGACATCGACTTATAATATCCTCCAATCCTTCTTTTTCGATAGCTGGATTTAAAGGCACCACCACATTGCCTGATTTCATTATTGCCAGATAGCTTATGACCGAATCATTATTATTTGGCATTACCAAAGGAATGTTGTTGTTCTTCCCAAATAATTTCTCAAGCCTATTAGCTAATTTCATAACCTTGACAGCCATGTCCCTATAGGACAAAGGCGTTCCTCTCCCTAAAATAAAATCTTTAGGACGCTCAACATGTTCTGACAATAAATAATCAACGCAATTCATACGATCCAATTTAATAGTTGTGGATTGGTGGCATTCTTAAGTATTCTGTAGTTTTCTTCTTACGTTCAAAATTCTTATAAACTTTTTCTACCTCACCGATCTCTTTATTTAAGCCATTGGCAACTTCTTCAGCGAGGTATCCGTTTTCCCATCCATACCAAAGCAAATCCATCATTTCAAATGGCATTTGATAGAAGAATTCTTCTTGTGTCTGCTCTGCTGTATAAGTATCGGTTGTAGGCGTTCTATCAATAATTTCCTGAGGTACCCCCAAGGCTTTCGCCAACTCATACACCTGACTTTTATACAAATTACCGATTGGCATCACATCTGCCCCACCATCACCATACTTTACAAAGAATCCTTGCATTACTTCGTGTTTGTTCGGCGTTCCAATAACCGCATAATGTTTCGCCTCAGCGTGGTAATATAACATCGACATCCGGCTACGTTGCTTAAAATTGGATGCAGCAACAATCTGCAGATATTCATCCATTGGCAGGCGTTCACTTCTTTCTGTTCCGTCTTCAAATATTACCGTTACATAGAAGACAGGAGGTAAATTTGAGTTAAGAAATTTCTCCGGAATGACGATCTTCATTTTATCCTTTTGTGGATCATATTCAGGAATAACACGCTTTACCGCTTCATCGCGACGGGCATAACATGCAAAACCATTTAGCGCTCCACTAATGTTTTCTTCAATAACTTCAATTCCAAATTTATTAGCCAGCTTCAAGGCAAGTTCCTTGCTATCGTCGCTTGAATCTTTTTCCGGCAACATCACCCCCAATACATTATTGGCGCCAAAAGCTTTAACTGCAATAGCCAAGGTAACCGACGAGTCAATGCCTCCACTTATGCCAACGACACCTCCACGTCGTCGCAATTTCTTGCCAACATCCTCTTTTAACTTTGACACGATTGAATCAATTGTACCCTGTACATTCTCTAGTTTAATTATTTCTTTGGTATACTTCGGTTTAAACATGGTTAACTATTTTATCTTACAATTATTGATGAATTTCGAACAACACTCTTTATCAAATCACTATCACTTAACTCCCGGTAATCAGATATAAATGTTTTGGATAGAATCTGAGTTGACAATACTGCCATTAAAGCCATATTTTCCTGCTCTGAGCTTGACCCAGATTTTCTCAATTTATTAATTAATGTCTCAACTTTACGATGATCAAATAAGCCTTCTTTATTTATTGAAGATGAATTTAAATACTCATCCAGCAGCAAATTGTTATTAACAATAGCATTGGCTACAGGCGCTCTATATGCCTGTTTAGGTCGCTTAAGTACCTCTGACGGAAGTTTGTCTTTCATCATTACCTTAAGCAGTATTTTCTCATTTAATCCTTTGATCTTATAGTCATCCGGTAATGTTGAGCAGAACTCGGCCACACGATGATCAAGAAATGGATATCGTCCCTCTACCGAATTAGCCATCGCCATTCGATCTCCCTGTGAAGAAAGCAAATAACCTGACATAAATAAATTGGTTTCAATATGCTGCGCTTTTTCGATAGAACTATATTGACTTACCTGCTCTTCAATCGACTCTATATAGTCAGCTATCGGATCAGTTCCATTTAACATCAATTGAGTCTCTTTATTCAGGAAGTTGATCAACTGATTGCCATTACGCCATCTCAACAAATGAGAATATACTGGCGAATCAGTTTGGTTCAGTTGATACCCAAAGAACATCCTCAGCATCGAAGGTGATGCATCTGCCAATTGTGGAATGTACGGATACAGTTTTTTCAATAATAAAGGACGAAATTTTGAATCCGGATATTTAGCCCAAAACTGTCGGATGATGGCTTCCTTAAAAATATTATACCCGCCCAACATTTCATCCGCTCCTTCTCCGGTTAACACCACTTTAATCTGATGCTTATTGACTAATCCGGCCAGCAGCATCATTGGAATTGGCGATGTTCGTAAAATAGGATTTTCAGTATGATAAATCGCCTGTGGAAGGAAATCGGCAATATCGGCATTGGTACAAGTGTTACTATGATGATTCGTTTTAAGATAGTCAGCTACCTGCTTCTGAAAATTTGTCTCATCATAGTTATGATCTTCAAAGCCTATTGAAAACGTATTTAACACCGACGGCTCAATCTCCTTAACCAATGATGTTGTTACGCTTGAGTCAATGCCTCCACTTAGGTAAGCAGCCACCTGAACATCTGCCCTCAAACGCATTCGAACACTATCTTTTAGTAAAGTATAAAGTTCTTCGCTTGCTTCATTGATCGTTCCGCTAAACTTTGCTTTTGAGAAATGATGCCTCCAATATTGTTGAACCGATATTTGCTTATTTTTAAAAATAAGGTAGTGACCAGGACTTAATTCCTTTATACCCTTAAATACCGTGTTTGGTGTTCTGGGCGCCCAAAATGTAAAGGCCTGTTTTAATGCGTCGAAATTTAAACCTCTTTCAACTCCCGGATACTCTAGAATACATTTAACCTCCGATGCAAAAATAACTGCATTGTCAACCTGAGTATAGTAAAGAGGACGAATTCCAAATCTATCACGAGCCAAAAACAAACTCTGCGCCTTCTCATCCCATATGGCAAACGCAAACTGACCATTTAACTCGTTTAAACAATCAGCTCCAAATTCCTCAAACATATGCAATACAACTTCCGTATCACAATTGGTTTTAAAAGAATGACCCAATTTTTCAAGTCGTTGCCTTAACTCCGGATAGTTGAAGACCTCCCCGTTATAAGCGATCCATTTGGTTCCATCTTTAGTACACAATGGCTGCTGCCCGCTGCTCAAGTCAATAATACTTAAGCGCACATTACCCATTGCAAATGGCTGACTAAGATAGATGCCCGCTTCGTCAGGCCCTCGATAACGAATGCGCGTTAACATGCGGTTTAGCACCACTTCTTTTTGTGCTAAACCCTCTTTCTTGCTATAGAATCCAGCAATACCGCACATAAGGGATTATTTAACCACAGCTTTTTTTCTTTCTATAAAAGCAGTTATTCGTTCGACACTCCCAAAATTTTCTTCTTTTAAATCAGAATCTTCAGCAGCTATTCCAAACTCGGTATCCAGATAATTAATTAAATTCAAGAGCCCCATTGAATCAAAAATCCCTTCATCAAAAATCAAGGTGTCATTTTTAATTATCTCCGGATCGGTAAAAGTAGCTTCTGCAATAAACTGTCTGATCTTGTTCTCCATGGTATATTGTATTTAACTTATTCATAGTTGCATATACAATATATATATAAAAAAAAAGCAATTGGTAAAACTTTGCCCAATTGCTTTTTTTTATAGACTAACAGTCTATTTTATTTAATAAAAGTGTTCTGTATTCAGCTACTTTATTCCTTTAAAAACTTAACCCGTGACACTCCTGTATCAAACTTCACAACAATAATATATATGCCAGTCTTCAGTGAATTAACATCGATTGACATTCCAGAAGATTCCGGCTCAACTACAATTACCTTTTTCCCCTCAATATTATATATCATTATCTCGTTCGCAGTATCCGCATAATCTAGAAATAAATAAGAACTTGTCGGATTTGGATATATGCGTAATTCAGGATCATCAATATCACCAATGTCACTAGATACTACCTTTGTGTAGTGATAATTCTTCTGCAAATAATTATCCCAGTGACCTGTTTGGTTATTGTAAAACTTTGTAACCTCTTTTATTTTAATATCAGCACTGTTGAAGGTAAACTCATCAATTCGCTGAGTAACCCAATCATTCTGTGCCGCATTCCATAACTGATAATTTATACGGGTTGTGTTACCTGATGCATCAAATACTTTATCAAGTCTCGTACTACTATCCCAACTGTTGTTGTTTTCATTCCAGTTTTCCCTGGTTTCAAGCTCTGAATTTGAACTTGGTTGTGTGTAGTTTACATGTCGTAATGGCTGCCAATCGTTCTGATCATTATTCCAGGCATTAACATTTTGAAACGCCAACTCACCAGTATTCATATAGTTATTGATGCACTCAATCTCATTTGACCAATTATTACTTGATTGATTATATGATTTATTCTGAACCTCAAGTAAGTTTCCTTCTGTATCGTAAATACAGTCATACTTCCAATACGACTCCCATTGACTGCCACTTTCATTCCACCAGTCTGTTTCATAGGAAAGCAATTGATCATTATTATTATATACCTGCCTTTGAACCCAAACTTTATTCCAGATACTTGCTCCTCCTTCTGATTCTTGATACTCAATACTCAATTGAGTTCTGGAATTATTCAAGTCTACTTTCTTTCTCCATTCATATGCCCATGATGATGAAGATGGATTCCAATTTGAAGAACTTATATAGCAATGTAAATAATCACTGGAATAACTATACTTAATTTTTTGATCGTTCTGCCATGTATTGAAAGACAGTGTTTGAATTAACTCTTCAGTTATATTTTTTTGGGAATCGTATTTAAACTTTTCTCGGGAATCTAATTGCCAGTTATTACTGTTATCGGTGTAAGTCGAAATGGAATCTAACTGGTAATACTCATTAGAACTAACTTCTACAATCTGACTATTATTAGTCATACTTTTCAAAGAAATGCTTTGGGCATTTACTTGCATAAAACACGCCATCATGCCCATCAAAATCAATACTCTACTCATCGCGAATTATTCAGGTGTTTTTTTGCTTATTACGCTGCGAAAATAAAATAGTTATACATTTATCACAAAAAAATAGCGATTAATCTACTCAAATAACCTTTTTACCATCAATACAATAGCCTTTGTCAAAAACCACCTCAATAAGCTTAAACAAGTTTTTGTCCTCTTTTCGGTACTTTCAGCCAAAAAATGTCAAAATGTGAATAAAATCGACTTTATTAATTAGAATCATTCTATATAAGCTTTTATGAGATTTAAGCAATCATTTTTTGGAAATCGAAAACACTTTAATACGGAATAAGAAATTACATAAAAAAAACCTTGACAATTATTTCAATCATCAAGGTTACTTTAATCATTTCGCATATAATGCGTTAATAATCTAACTCACAATATTTACTGTTTTTAGAAATAAACTCAGGCACTAAGTTTTTCATTCGGCTAACCAGCAGTTTATTGTTCTCTGTAGTTAATGCATACAACAACTCATCCAAATTTCGATTGACTTCTACGAAATCATAATCACGAACATTGCCAATTAAAATCTTATCATGATGCGTAGGTTTAGTGTTTTCTTTTGAGGCAAGCAGCTCTTCAAAGAGTTTTTCACCAGGTCGAAGCCCCGTGTATACAATCTTGATGTCTTCATCCACTTTATAACCAGATAAGCGAATCATCTCTTTTGCCAGATCAGCAATTTTCACCGGCTCACCCATATCAAAGACAAAAATTTCACCGCCATTGCCCATAAAACCAGCTTCCAAGACTAGTTGACATGCCTCTGGAATTGTCATAAAGTACCTGGTAATATCCTCGTGGGTCACAGTAACCGGACCGCCATTCTCAATTTGCCGCTTAAACAATGGAACTACCGATCCATTTGACCCTAACACATTGCCAAAACGAGTTGTAATAAATGAGGTTTTTATATCACGCAATTGCGAAAGTGCCTGAATGTAAATTTCGCAAATCCGCTTAGAAGTTCCCATCACATTGGTTGGATTTACGGCCTTATCGGTAGATACCATTACAAACTTTTTAACCTTATGCCGGATAGACAGGTCGGCCAACACTTTCACTCCACCGATGTTCACACGGATAGCTTCATAAGGAAACGACTCCATAAGCGGAACATGTTTGTATGCAGCTGCATTAAATACGATATCAGGTTGGAATATATTAAATACCTCTTCCATCCGGTATTTATCCGTAACATCAGCCAATACAATATCAAACGGAGCATCATCGTGCGATAATAACAGCTCCTGTTGTAAATTGTATAGTGCCGATTCAGCTATATCCACCATTACAACACGTCGAACCGGAAAGCGCAATAACTGACGTACAATTTCGGAACCAATTGATCCAGCTGCTCCTGTAACAAGAACTACCTGTCCTATAAGGCCTTTTGTTATTCTGACCTGGTTAAGCACAATTTCTTCACGACCAAGGATATCCTCGATCCGAACATCACGAATTTGCTGCTGATTCGAAATTCCGTTTACCCAATTTCTAACGGTAGGCATCACCTTTAAGGTCCAGCCTAAATCCAGACACCTTTCTGTTATTTCCTGCTTTCGCTTAACACTAATCCCATTAACAGCAATGATTACACACTGTATTTGTTTAGAATTAGATAATCGTAATGCTTTATTCCAACTCATAATACACTTATTGTGCAAATAGGTATTATGCTTGGTCACATCGTCATCAATAAATCCAACTACATTATACATCACATCCTTATCACTATTGATGGCTTCCATGGTAATTTGCCCCATCTCACCAGCGCCAAAAATCAAAACATTCTGTTTTTTGTGCTTCCTGGTAACATATGTATAAAGTTCTTTAACGATTATACGAAATCCAACAGTTACAATGACGGTAAGTAAGAAATGAAAAATTAGCAGAAACCGGGGTGCATAAAACAATTTAATACCCCAATATGCCAAAACTTCATATCCGACCAATAAAGTTATAAAGGCTGATAAACAAGCCGTAATAACAATTTTGAATTCGCTATAATTACTATGTCTGATGATTCCTCTGAAGGAACCTGTCAGTAAGAATGCACATAAATACACCAATAATATTATGCTTCCATTAAAAAGTAATTCTGATATGGAGAAAGGGTGTAAAAACTGACTTAAACCAAAGAGGTAATGAATAAAAAAGACATTGGCTACAATTCCTAAATCTATTAGAAGAATTAGCCAAGGTGACACGACTCTAATATTAAAGATATTCAATAATAGTGACTTCATACACCAACACTTTTTTGAGTAATGTTTTCTCGTTCGTAAATACCTGTCACAACCTAATTAAGGTGCATCAGGACAAAAAATCAAATACCAACATACCATTGGCATTTGCAATAAGTTTAGTTTTTAAGATTGTTTGTTGTTTCCTATATTCCCTATACGTATTTTATCAATATGCTGGTACAATTTAAAACATGATTTAGAGAATTGCTTGATAATATGACGAACGGTTAAATATCTTGGCTAAAAGTCTTAAATTCATATACTAATCTATATTTTAGGATACTGCGCATTTGAGGAAGATTCAACACGATATTTATCCAAAAATGTTTAAATATCAGCAGTTAATCACTAAAAATCATCTGTTCCTCATGATAATTCCCAATTAAGTCAAAATCAACACATTTCAACCAAACTAGTAAAATAAGCGTTATATATTTTTTATAAATTTATGGAGCCTTCAGGCATTACTTTAACTACTAATCAGAGAAAGCTGTTACATGGAACCTAAATTAGCCAAACAAGACGAATCATTCAGTATTAAGGATTTTCTAGTTCTAGCCTCTAACAATAAATTCTTCTTTATAATTACCCTTTTAATAACATTAGGACTCGCATATGCCTTCAACCGTTTTTCACCAACCATATGGCGAGTCAGCTCAGTTATTGGACCGGTGGAAGATGGCAGATCATCTCTGCTTGAATCAAATGAGTATTTCAGTGGTTTAGGCAACAATGCTCAACAGGGTAATCTTGAGAACGACATCAACAGTCTTCGATCATTTAGCCTGGTAAATAAAACAGCTAATAAACTCGGATTAGAGGTAAGTTACTTTGAAGAGCCCACTGACTTCTTTAATTGGAAGATCCTATCATCACTTAACAAACCAATACAAAACTATAATCGAAATGCTTATAGTATTCAGATTGACAAATCACATGTACAAGCAATAAATACCAACTATCAAATCCAACTAATAGATAAGGAAAAATACAGACTCATTGTATCGCAGGAAAGTGCACCTCTTTACAATTATCTAGACAATCAGGTCATTCAGGTAGTTAACAACATTGAAATTGATACTATACATCATTTTAACCAAACACTCTCAACGCCTTTCTTTAAGTTCTCAGTACAACCTAATAATGATCATCTAGGCAGATATAATCAAAACACAAGCGGATTATTTTTCAGGTTTAATCATATTGATGACATCACAAGAAAATATTTGGGTAAACTAAATATTCAGCCGGTAAGCCTTAGGTCAACCTTAATAAATGTTAGTGCCGAGGGGAGTAATTTAAATTTAACGGTAGATTTTCTCAACAGTTATTTACAAGAGTACTTAAATGAAAATCTAAATAAGAAAAATAACATTGCCATTAACACCATTAATTTCATCGACAGGCAATTATCAGAAATTTCTGACTCATTAGTCAAATCTGAATCAAAGCTACGCGATTTTCGTGCATCAAATAAAGTGACTGACCTTACCTACCAGGGACAACAGGCACTTGCTCAGCTTAATGAGGTTGAGGATGAAATTTCAACGCTAAAAATTCAAGAAAACTATTACAAGTATATATTAGACTACTTTAATGAAAACAGGGATATAGCAGGCCTAGCTCTTCCATCGGCTGCAAACGTTATTGACCCCATAATGAATTCAATGCTACTTGAGTTGCTTGAACTCAATGCAGAACGGACAACCATACTTAGTTCCAAGGCTGAAAAAAGTTTATTTCTTGGACAGATTGAGAGTAAAATTAAGCTTCAAAAACAAACTATTATTGAGAATGTTAAAAACAACCTCCATACGATGGATTTAACAATGAACGAGCTTAATTACAGGCACAAAAAGCTATCTCAGGACATCTCAAGACTTCCAAAGACCGAACTCAATATGGTAAGTATGCAAAGGCAGTTTAACATTACGGATGCCATGTATACTTTCCTACTACAAAAAAGAGCTGAAGCCGCCATCTCAATGGCATCCAACATTCCGGATTATGAGATACTTGAGCCAGCACGACATATTATTAGCTCCACCGTATCACCACGGAAAGTCATCAACTATTTATTGGCAATTTTTATTGGATTGTTCCTACCTGCGGCGGCGCTCATATTAAAATTATACTTTAATCAGAAAATATCATCAATTAAAGAACTGGAAAGAATCATATCCGAACCGGTTTATAATTTCATTTTCACAAATTATCGCAATGCAGAGAATGTCAGTTCTGAATATCCAAATTCATCCATTGCAGAATCTTTCAGAAACTTAAGAAGCAACCTTTTTATTAAGACGAAGAACTATACGAGTAAAGTCATGTTAGTGACCTCATCTCAACCTGGTGAAGGCAAAAGCTTTATTGCCTTCAACACAGCGGTTTCAGTTGCTTCCGTCGGACATAAAACAATTATAATTGATTGTGATTTTAGAAAACCTAAACTCCACCAAAAGCTTAAAACAGAAAATTCAATTGGATTGACCAACTATATGACGGATGAATCAAGTATTAAAGAAATTATTGTAGAATCCGAAATTAGCAATTTACATTATATTGTGGCCGGCCCGATCCATCCCAACTCATCAGAACTCATTGAAGCCCGAAAACTTGATAAGTTAATAGCTCATCTGAAAGAGCAATACGATTTTGTTATTATTGACACTTCACCAGTGGGACTTGTTTCTGATGCTACTGCATTGTTAAGATATATATCAAATATTCTATTGGTGTGCAGAAATAATTATACGAACCGTAATATGTTCATTGATACAATCAATTCCTTGAAAGGTCATACTAATAAAGAAACAACAGTTGTGTTTAATGACATTCCGGTAAAGAAAAGTAAATATGGAAACTATGCCGGATATTATCACAAGTAATAAGCTTAGTCCAACTATTTTATTATTAACTGATAATATTTGAATTAAAAATATTTAGAATATATTTACACAACAATTATTGACTTACGATTCATTTCTTGCTAAATTTTGGCCCATTAGCTGTTAAATTATAGTTTAACAACTAAGTATTACAACCCGTTGACAATATAGACTTTAAAACAAATCGAGCCCGTTTTTAATTTCAAATTCTACTTAATTAGAAGTATGAATTTGAAGTTATTGCCTTATAAAATATTGTATTAAGGTTAACCTTCGCCTAACTAACGCCGTACATAATAGGCAATTATATTCTATTAATTACTATCCTTTGGATAGACATATTCCTTATCGCTATGAAAAAGATCGTTCTATTATTGATTTTGATGTTACCTATCCTAACTAATGGTCAAACAAATGTAATTATTGAAGGAATTGATAGTTTGGTTACCAGTCCGGGTGGTTTTGACATAAAGAATTCTTCGCCAACTAATTTAATATTCAGGAATAGCTATATCGAATCGAACAGTGCCAACGGATTTATTGTGCGCGCTGGTGAAGATGATCATAACGCATACGCTAACAATTTAGATGGTGCTAAGATTAATGGGAATAAGCTATATTGGGATGGCAGCTCAGGAGGAACACATGGCTTAATGGTGGGTTATAGCACAGATTACGATATCAAGTATAACTTCATTGATAACTCTAAATATGGAATAATACACGAAGGAGGACTCCCTGGTAGTGTTACAATGATTAATGAAAATGGAGGTATCGCTTATAATGTTATCAAGAATTGTTATATGGGATTGGTAGAAAAGGGATTTGATTATACTCCGATATATAACAACACTTTTTACACCAACACCAATTCACTTTTCTTCATCTCAGTAAAATCATCAGATACAGGAGGATACGATGCCATAAGCAAAAATATAAAAATTAAAAATAACATTTTCTACTCCACTACAAACACACCAGCAGTTAGGTTAGGTAGTGCTGGTGACGATACTGCCTCAGAAATTGACACACAAGGTTTCGAATGCGATTACAACATTTACTATTATCCAAATAGAAGCAATAACGAGCCTGTTTTCATGGTTAATGACCAAACGGTTACCTGGACAGAATGGCGTGCATTGGGGTATGACACAAACTCAAGAATAGTTGATCCCAACTTTATTGATACAGAAAAATTAGTACCTGCAAGTAAGTTGGAATACGGGACTAATTTAGGCGTTGAATTTGAGAATGGATTGGATACAAATGCAGAATGGATTGTGGGAACTCCCCCTGAAGCAGCTAAGCAACCAGCTAATTGGCAGGTAGGAGCGCACATTTATACTGATCAGAATGACTCTGGAGGAGGCACTCCACCAGCTGTTACACCTCCAAATTCTGGAAATATTGGTGGAGACTTTTTTATTTCTCCAAATGGTAATGATAGTGGTACAGGATCTATTGATGATCCATGGCGTACTTGGAACAAAGCTTTTACTTCAAGCCAAATACAACCAGGAGATACCGTATATTTTAGAGGTGGTGTTTACTATCTTGGTTCTCAGGAAGCTTATGGACCTAAAACATCCAGATCAGGAACTACCTCTGCCCCTATTTACTATCTTAATTATCCTAACGAGACACCAATTCTAGATGGTAATCGGGTTGAAGTTGATATATACAGCCAGCGTCGTGGCGTTCAAATTCATGATATAAGTAATGTTGTATTTAGAGGTTTGATTGTTAGAAACATCAAACAAATAGATGGAGAAACTGACACCCCTGTTGGTTGGCACATTGATGAAACAAACAATATTACTTTTGATCGCTGTACAGCTGCTAATGTTTGGGGAATTGGATATAAAAACATTCATTCCAACAATGTTTATTATCTTAATTGCGATGCTTATGATTGTACAGATTGGATAACATCGGTTCCTGTTGACAATCCAGTTCCTGGAAATGACGGAAGTGGCTTTCAGGATTTTAATATGAAATTCACCTCATATGTAACCACTTATAAAGATTGTAGAGCCTGGAGATGTGGTGATCAAGGATTCTCTACGGGTTCCATTGGTCAAACGGTATATGATGGTTGTTGGTCGTGGAGCAACGGTGTACTTCAAGGTGGTGGACATGGCTTTAAAATGGGTTGGGTATCAGAGATTACTCAAGGCCTTGTTAACAGAATTTACAGAAACTGTTTCGCTGCTTTTAACCGAAAGCGCGGATGGGACACTAATGACCAAGGAGCACAAAGTGGTAGTTTTGAAGTGTTCAATAACACTGCTTACAAAAATCAGGAAGGATTTAGAATCTTTGAAACGAGTGACAGTCAATCGAATGAACTTCGAAGAATCTATCGAAACAATGTAGCATATGCAAATACCTCAAAAGATCTGGCATTAGGCAATGGCGCATACTACACCCATTCCAATAATAGTTGGGATTCAAATATTACGCTATCTCAGAGTGATTTTGCAACGCTTGACACTGCAGGCCTGGCAGCCCCACGAAAGGCTGATGGCTCTTTACCAGATATGTATGCCCTTACACTTTCATCTGGTTCTAAACTAATTAATAGGGGAACAAATGTCGGGTTACCTTATAATGGATCAGCACCTGACATTGGTTACGCTGAGTATGGAACTGCTAGTAATCAACCTGATTTTGAAATTACCTCTTACTCACCAAATCCAACATATAGTTCGGTTACAATAAATTATACATCACCATCCTCTACCAGTATAGACATTGATGTTGTTAATAGCTCAGGATCAACTGTAAAAAGTCAGACTGATAATGCTTCAACCGGCAATAATCAGGTAAGCGTAGATTTATCGCAGCAAAATGCAGGAACCTATTCTATAAGACTTGACAATGGATCAGATATTATAAGTTGTGATGTTACAAAACAAGATCAACAAACGCCTGTTGGTTTTGAGATACTCAGAGGCTCACCTTCACCAACTGTAGATTTATTTGTTATTGAATTTACATGTCCTGATAATACAACCATACCTGTCAAAGTGTTAGACAAGAATGATCGCGTTGTTCTAACTGAGGCATATTCAGCACAGGTTGGCATGAACAAGCTTGTACTCAATTTATCAATTTTACCATCTGGTAGCTATACTATAATTCTTACAAATAATAATGCAGATATATCCACAACGGTTTATAAACAAGATTTCTTGTAAACCCAAATTAATACCCAAGCTATATGAGACTGATTGCTTTAACTATTTTGTTGAGTTTGCTTTACTCAAGCTCCAAAGCTCAGATTGAACTTGATGTTGACGGAATAAATACTGATTTCTACGACGTAGAAAGAAAAAATAAAACAACGCTCACTGTCAGGCGCTGTTTATTTGAAACAGGGAAAGAAAATGGATTTGTTCTTAAAGCTGGTGATGATAGTTATGTATCGCAAAATGCCAACAACTTAGATGAAGCCAGAATACTTGGAAACAAGTTTGTATGGACTGGTTACAGCAATTATCCTAGCTCAATACTGCACGGCGCTATGCTTGGATATAACATCAACTACACGGTAAAGCATAATTACAATGATGGTATACCTTATGCGTTTATTTATAAAGGAGGAAATGATAAACGTATGGAGTGGACTTCGGGTGCTCATGCTTATAACATCCATAAAAATGTTAAAATTGGAGTAAACGTAAAGGGGATGAGTGGTGTTAAAATTTTAAACAATACATTCTACAATACAAGATATTCAAACTGGCATCACATTGGTGTGCTCGAAAATAACGGTAGTGATCAAACCCCACCTTACGCTCCATCAAATAACACAATTATTCAAAACAATATTTTCTATCAAAAAGATAACAATCCAACTATCAAGTTATTCAATGGTTCTCAGAATGGGTTAGTAATTGATTATAATATATATTGGTGCGAAGATTGTGATGATAATACACCTGAATTTGAAGTAGAAGGAAGAAGAGTTACATGGGATGAGTGGCAAGATTTAGGTTACGATCTAAATTCTCGCATCTTAAATCCAAATTTCATAGATGAAGAAAATTTTGTTCCAACAGAACGATTGGACAATGGCACTTCCTTAGGTGAAGAATTTGAATATGGATTATCCACTAATGCTCAATGGACAATAGGAACATATCCAGATACTACAAAGCAAAATGGAGATTGGCAAATAGGTGCAGTAATTCATAGTGGACCAAATGGTATATTCAATAGTCATACAAAAGAAAAACTCAATTTGTACCCTAATCCAAATAATGGTATTTTCTGGGTAGAATTCAAGCAATCAGAACCGATAGAGGTTATTATTAGCAATATTGGAGGTCAAGTAATCAGCAAACATATCATTCATCCAACAGGAGGTATCAAGAAATTTGATATGTCATCGTTAACTCCTGGATTTTATATATTTTATATTGAAGGGCACAACTATTACGCGAAATTTTTAAAACAATAGCTATAATGGAAAAAACGGTGAAATTGA
>DIYS01000247.1 GCA_002429115.1 Saccharicrinis sp. UBA6048
GATTTGTTAGATAGAAGGTTATTTATCTTTTAGCATTTCCTGTAGCTTTTTGCGCGTAAAGAAAATGCGGCTTTTTACTGTTCCAATAGGCAGATCAAGCTTTTCTGCGATCTCCTTATATTTAAACCCTTGCGTATGCATTTTGAATGGAATACGAAATTCATCCTCTAGTTTCTCCACTTTCGAATTCATTTCCATAACAGCATATACATTTTCAGGCGTTTCGGATGCGTAATTCTTTTTATAGCCCGCACGAATAGCATCTTCTGTACTATCAAAGGTTGTACGGGTTTTCTGATCACGACGATAATTATTAATAAATGTATTCTTCATGATTGTGAATACCCATGCTTTAAAATTGGTATTATTCACAAACTGATTACGGTACGTCAACGCCTTTAGCGTAGTTTCCTGCAGCAAATCACGAGCATCTTCATCATTCGCTGTTAAGCTTAAAGCAAAGTACAAGAGTTTGTCTTGCATGCTTAATAATCGTTGATCAAATTGAACTGCGGTCGTCATATCGTTGTGTTTTATCTAATTACAAAATTATTGAACAAATATAGCTCAAATAAACAATCCTTACAATAGTTTCGGATGTTTTTATCTTTTATTGCAATTCCATTTCTAAATAGCGTCAACTTTATCACATTTATATGCAGCAAATTACAAGATTTTTAAATGTTCAATATAAATAACATCAATTGAAAACCATCCTGCACAAAAAAAGGAGCACCATTGGCACTCCTTTTTGAATCCTATGCAAGATAACTATTTGGTTATTATCTTTTGCTTATACGATTGATTCCCTACAGTAACCACCACCACTTTCATTCCAGAGCTCAGGCTTTGAGTATCTATGGTCTGTTTCCAATTTGTTTGTGATTTAAAATACTTCTTAGTTTGTTCGAGACGACCAGACATATCGTAAATCGACACCCTTACATCACCATGATCTTTACTTGTCAAATCAAGAGTAATAAAGTTTGTTGCAGGATTTGGACCAATAGTAAACTTACTGTCATCAGTTGACGTTCCGGTCTCTTGAATAATCAGATCATCAATCACCCAGCCCCAGCCAATTGTGGCTTCATTGGAGTACATACGAAATCTAACAAGTATTATATCTCCCCCTCCAAATTGATCGCTATGCAAACGAACAGTATGAGGTTCAAAAAGCGTATTATCATCTGGCTCACTTTCTAATGAGTTATTACTAGCAAAATTAATCCATTTAGAGGAGTAATTAACATCGTAACCATCATCAAGTGGATACCAGTTAATACCGTCTTTCGATGCTTCAACAATTACATAATCATGGTAATCTTCAGAACCAAATTGCGAACCTGCTTCTCCAGTTTCAATTAACGCTATGTCACGGTAACTTAATTTCGCCTTAGCAGCATCTTCCAGAACCTCAATAGGGTATAACAAAGTGTAGGTGATCTCTTTGTCTTGGGCATACGGATGCTCAGAGTGAATGGCCCAATTACCAAAGAGTTCGTCTGAAACTTTAAAACCAGAACCGGAGAAATCTGATTTATTGATTGAGAAAGCGTTTGTATAGCGCTGAACTACCTCATTAAATTTGTAGTTCTCAACCTTGATTATATCTGATTTAATTTCAAAGCCATTTAAGCTAGCTCTAACCTGAACATCAATATAATCACCAGTTGATGATACATTTAATGTCATGTTCTTTTCTCCTATACTAACGTTGTTATATGTCTGCTCCAGTTTTTTATCTACAAAAAGCTCAACCACATCATACGCCTGACTGAACTGTATGTTAATAGCTAGTTGATTATTTAATGTTTTCCCAGCTTTTACTGAAGGTGGAATTAGTTCTGTAATGTCAAGTGTCCAAACACCAAGACCATGCGTACCTACAACCAACTGTTCTCCTACAATTTTCATATCCCAAATACAAACTGCCGGCAGCCCTTTATCTGCAAAATGCCAACTCAGCCCTCCATCGGTTGATTCGAAGATGCCAATTTCAGTACCTGCCCATAAGATATCTGTATTATAAGGCATAACAACTAATGAGTAAACAGCCACATTTGGAAAGCCATTTCCACTTTTACCTCCACTAAACTGTGTTAAGTCTGTCCAGTTTTCACCATTATCTTCTGTATAGATAATCTTAGAATGCCCATTTTGAGCAAAAAGCACATAAATTCCATTTTCCTTGGTTGGATGGGCAACCAACTCAGAAATATAAGCGATAATACCATTTGGCTTTTTCACTTTCACGAAGGTTTTACCGCCGTCGGTTGACATAGCCAAGTCGTTTGCCGAGGATATGGCATTACCCGCCCACACATAATTACTATTTACCGGACTTATTTCTATATGCGGGTAGGCATTTCCATAGTTCCAGGTATCAGCCGGCATGGAAATTAAGTTCCAGTTTTTTCCAAAATCTTCTGACCGCCAAACCCCTGACTCACCACCTACAAACAATAATTCCGGATTTGAAGCCACATTACTTATGCGGGTAACAAATGGCGCCTTACCCTCAACATCTCCTATGTCTGCTTTATTCCACGACGCCCCGCCATCATATGATAGCTTGATCTCATTATTATAAATTGACATCGCCATTTTATTTGGATCAGTCGCATGCCATACTGTTTCAAACCCATCGCCTCCCCACAAATTAGTCCAGTCACTATTATTACCAGGATTCTGGACTGACACCCAAGTACCATTATCCTGGGTGCCTCCTAAATAGATATCTTTTGTTGGGTGTTTTGAAATGCCATAAAACTGGGTGGTTACATAGCCGCTTACCCGCTCATCCCAGTTTACACCGCCATCATCTGAAATAAATACACCTCCATCGTTACAATTAACAATTCTAAATGGATTTCCTGCCGATTGGGTAATTGCAAGGTTATGATGATCGGCATGCGAATAGTTTACATTACTTTTCGGCCACCAAACACTTATCTGATCCGATGCGATGGAATGGCTCTTTAAGGTATAATGATCCAGAGTAATACTTGACTCTGGCAGGTTTGTCGGGTCCCAAACAGCTCCTTCTTTTATTACCGGATTTAGTGTCAGAATCTTATTAAATGCGATTCCGCCGACAGCGGTAATATCAGTCGATGGTGTCTCATTAAATTTGGTATTATGAATGTAAATTTGTTCCAAAGAGGTACTCGTCAGGTCAAAAACGCCATTGGAATTATCATCTCTGAATGATACCATTAACTGCTGACCAGTCGATTTATCGGTTACTCTGAATGGAACATCTACATAGTCTACATAATTCATATCGTTGGCCTCTGGTAATACATCCTCAGATGTTGTCGTAAAGCGATGCGCCTTTTGATTAACACCTGGGCCAAATAAAATTTCAACATCGGTAAACAACCCAGAGTTTTCTGTACTTACTTTAATCGCACCAGCCAGATATTCGCCATCAATATTTTTCCATGATAGAAAGTCAGTGCCAGATAAGATTATATCAAAAGCATCAGACTTGGTTTCTCCATTTGTAACCTCACTTTTAATCTCCACACTATGCAAGTCTATCCCTCCAACAAATAACTTATTCTCATCCGTAGGATGGGTGACCAAGGTATTATTATACCAACCTTGCCCTGATAAGAAGTTAACCTGTGTTTCAGGAGTGGTCAGTTTCCAATTATCACCACCATCATTTGAAAAATATAATTCTGATTTACTGGTTAAGGCAAATAGCTTATTTGGAAAATTATTTGATATACAGAGTTCGATCCTTCCTGACGAAATTTTCTTAATGAGTTTCCAGTTAACACCTCCATCCACTGAAGTAAGTATTCCTGCATTGTTATCTGACGCAAATTGAAAATCAAAATTCGTTGGATTCACAATTATATCCTGAATCTTGTTTGCCGCAACATATCGCTGATTCCATGTCGTACCACCATCTGATGTCCGAAAAATCCCGGTATTAGTAACTGCTATGACAATAGATTCATTGGATGGATCAACGATTAATCGATTTACGTAAGAGAAATCATTTGAATTAGCTGTACTGGCTAATTGAACCCATGAAGCGCCCCGATTGGTCGTTTTAAAGATGCCATTACCTTTTATTGCATCCAGGTTTCCGAACCCCTCTCCGGTACCGGCATACATTACATCATGATTCGAATCTGCCATCACCAAAGAACTGACTGAAAGATTAGGCCAGTCAATCGTCAAACAATTCCATGTTTCACCCGCATCAGTCGTTTTCCACACACCTCCGGCAACAGGGCCGGTAAACCAGGTATTTCCATTTACATCATCCGGATCAATAACAAGACCACGTGTACGCCCCCCGACATTTCCAGGCCCTCTTTGTTTCCAGTCTAAAGCATTAGAAGCTTTTAACTGCGGAAGTTTTTGCTTTGCGCTCTTAAGCTCATTAAGCGCATTATTTATTGGGTAGTTAGCATCCGGATCGCCGCCGGTTTTAAGTTTATGAATGTACTCCAAGTACTTATCAGGTTTATCCTGCTTGGCATAGCCATTCTTTCTTCGTTTTATTTTATTATTTAGTTGCTCTTGTATTAAATACTCCGACGTAATTAACTGCTTTCGCTGCGGAGCCTCATCTGTAAGGGATATATAAATACTACCAATACAAACAACTATAAATAATACTGCATAAACGGAATACTTTCTCATCTGATAATTAAATGTGAGTCATCAAACCATGCTACGGTAGCATTGTATTTTTGTTCGCGATAAGTAAGCCTTTTTTTATCCATATCATAGATTCCGAACTCAAGGGCATTGGCAGGAACCCTGGCTGAGGGTTCGTTCTTGGAGAATACTAAAGCATGCGTTCTGGCTTCATTATAAATAATCTCCATATTATTGCCAAAGTTCTCAATGGCAATTCTTTTAAGCGTATTGTCTTGAATCACTTTCTTATTCGAATGACAAGCTGTTAGGAATAAGAGTAAAATAAATAGGTTGAAGGTTTTCATATTGATTAAAATAAATAACAAGCATAAAGGTAGGAAAAGAAGAATATCAGACAATATTATTCATCACCTCATTGCTGCTATTGCGTTTACCCTGGCGTGATCTTATTTTTCCCATTTCCATAAAATAGCTCAATAGAACTCTTATGCTGGAAAAAGCAATCTGTTTTGAAAAAATTAGTCCCCAAGGATACCCTTGGGGACTAACTAAATATCACATTGTTATTATTACCTCTAAAATATTTTGTTATTATGTAATAACAAAATATTATATTCTAACTATTGTGGAGTTAAAACTAAATTCCATGTATCACCCCAGCTATCAGCTGTTCCATTTATTGTTATAACACCTGTAATAGGATCAACGGAACCGGTTCCTGATATTGGTGAACCAAATGGTCCTTCAGTATTTATATAACTTAAACCTCCACAAACATCTTGCAAAGTACCAGGATATTCTCCACTTAGGCCGTAAATATCATACCATAATGTGAACAAACCTCCAGAAAAATCAGAAATTGTGTAAATACCATTGACATCTCCTTCTGTGAGTGTCACAACAGTCTCGAAATCAACAGCCGGATTTTCATCTGGACCTGGGCCTGAATCTGTAGATTGGCCATTAGCAACACAATTATATGTGCCCGTTAAGTCTGATTCACATGCAACACTCGCATTTAACACAACTGTAGAACGAGTCAACTCACCTCCTTTTGAGATTAAAACCTCATAATTAAATACATCGCCCAATTCTAGTGATTCCTTTGAAATCCCTAATTTCTCAGTTATATCATCTGCAGATATTTGTATTGCCGCAGGAAATTCCGTGCCTTTATAAACCTCTACTCTCTTATAATCACCATTATAAGAGCCCTGAACTATAATTTCATCAGCCTTTTCACCCTCATTCAGGTTAACAGTAAATGCCACAAACGAGTTGTCTAAATCCTGAAGATCATAAAAAGAAGAACCAATACTTTCAATAATAGGAATAACTGCTCCTTTTTTTCCATAAGGATCTAAAACATCCTCCTCTTTATCAAAACAGCTAACAAATAACGCTGGCAACAACATTATTGTTATGAATATTTTAAGTTTTTTCATAATCAAATACTTTATAAGTTACTACTTTGCCCACCAAACCTTATCATTTGCACCTTTATCGGGCACATTTGGATTCGATGATACTTCATCATTCGGATATGGAAATCTTTCTGGTGGAAGTGAAATTGAATTGTTCATAGTCGGAATTCTTGTCCTTCTATAGTCATTATAAGCTTCAATTGGCTGAAACATCCAAAGAGCAACATACTTTTGAGTAATAACATCTTCAAGCGTTAGGTTTGATTCTCCAACTGCAATGCTATTTTGAGCAAGATAATCATCAATATCATCCTGTTCTACTCCAGCACGAACTAGACCAGCTTCTATTGCATCTAAGTATGCAGCGTAAGCGTTAGGTGAATCATTATCTCGAAGATAAGCTTCTGCTTCAATAAATTTTATTTCATCAAAAGTTAATAATTCCTGCTTTGATGTTGCTGTCAAATACGAAGAACTTGCTCTAGAGTATATATCACCACCCTGATCCGTCAGTGCGCTTCCATTTGGAGCTGGAGAATACTCCCCATCAACCTTTCCAAACCACATACCAATCCTCGGATCATTAAATCCATCCATTATATCAAAAATAGTGGTACTAATAGCATGATGACTTCTATCATTTAATTCCTGAAACCAAGGGTTTTCACCAGTTGCCGAACTAACGTACTTTGAAAAAACTAGATTATCATCTGCATCTTCAAAAGAGGAAGATATAGCCAATAAAGCATCATCAGCTGAGCCCTCTGGATCAATATTACTCTGTCTATTATAAAAACGCGCCTTTAAACCATATGCTGCTTTTATCCATAAATCTACATCTCCACCATACAATAAATCTGACGTACCTGGGTTACCAAGAGACTCCTTATTTAAATCAGCAATACCAGAATCCAAAAGACTAATTAAACTATCGTAAACAGCTTCCTGAGAATCAAATAAAGGTGTTCTATTAGAATTACCTTGTAACGCTTCTTTCATAGGAACTTCTCCCCATAAATCAGTCATAACACTATAATTCATTGCGGTTAAAACTTTAGCTATCCCCACATATGACCAATTACCTGCTTCTGTTCCATCTGATGCTTGTTTGATAATAATATTAAGATCATTTAAAGAAGTTGCATAAGTACTATTCCAAACATTATTACCGATACTTGAGTTAATACCTGTTCTTTTATCACCTTCTTCTAACTGACCATGAACACCTGTTGTGTGTTCAACAAAAACTGAAGAGTACCAAGCCAGATCAGTACCATATGTTTCAAAAGCTGTTGAAAGCGTCACCTGTGCCATTAATAATTTCACTGGCACTTCTGTTGGGCTATTAGGATTTGTTCCTATTTCATCCATTTTATCATCAGAACAAGAAACAGCACCTAAACCCAAGTATAATATTGAAAGAAAATATAAAATATTTCTCATGATTAACTTAATTTAAGATTAAAATTCTAAGATTAGTTTACCTCCGAAACTACTTGTTTGTGGGAAGGCAACATATTCTAGACCTTGACCATTAACAGCACCTGTTGTACTTGTTTCTGGATCGAAATTTGGGTAGGAAGTCCATAAACCAAGATTTCTACCTACAAATGAAATAGTAGCATTTTTAACTACAGAATCACCTAGCCAGTTCCTAGGTAGTGTATACCCAATTGATAATTCTCTAAATCGAACAAATGATGTTTCCAATACATGTGCCTCATCTAAGGAACTTAATCTTGTATTCCAATAAGTTTCACCTCTTACAATTGCAATATCATTATCACCAGTTACAACAAGATCTCCATTAGAATCATAATAACCTTTTGACCCTTCTAGTACTACTGGTGTTGTTCTATCTTCAGTAATATCCAACATTCCATAAAGTCGACCTAACCTATTATTTCCTGAATACATTTCACCTCCCTTTTTCCAATCTACCTGAGCTGTCAGAGTAACCCCATGGAATGTAAATGTATTTGTAAATCCAATTAAAAAGTCAGGTTGTACATCTCCAATTTTCTTTGCATCCGACTCTGGAATTGGCATACCATGATAAGGGCTTGATGGATCATCTAACAAAACTACTTTTCCAGCGTCATCCCTAACATACCCAATACCATAAATAGATGGATAAGTTTGACCAGCTAAAGCCCTGATACTTGGAGAATCAAATCCTCCTAAATAAATATCCTGTACACCTTCTGCTAATGAGATTACCTCATTCTTGTACTTTGTAAAGTTGGCTGCTATATCCCATCTGAACTTTTGCATCTGAACCGGAGTCACTTGCAACATCAATTCATGACCTGTACTTCTTAATTTCCCTGCATTTCTCAGTTCAGCCTGATAACCAGTAGAAGCAGCAAGAGGCACACTAAAGATTTGGTCATTTACATCTGACCTAAAATAAGTATAATCGACACTTATCCTTTTGTTCATAAAATGCAATTCAGCTCCAACTTCAATCGTTTCAGTATTTTGTGGTTTTAGATCTGCAGTTCTTAATGTGGAGGATTGAGAAAATCCGTTAACATCGTTAAATGGGAACTCAATTCCATCATTTAAGAAGCCACTACCAGCTCCACCTTTCACAAAGATGTTTGTTATTGGATAGTTAGACGGAGGAGCCTGACCAACTTGAGCATATCCAAAGCGTAACTTACCAAAAGTAAGGATAGAAGGATCTACATCTAATAATTCAGTAAACACAAAACTACCTCCGATCGATGGATAAAAGAAGTCTCTATTTCCTCTTGCTAAATTTGACACACGATCTGTTCTTCCTGTCGCCGTCAAATAAACCATTGACTTATATCCCACCGTTGCACTTCCATAAATACCAGCCACCCTTCTTTGGGAAACTGCTTCAGAAGTTACCTGAGAAGTAGTATTTGCCATATTATGATACCCTCCAATATCAAAACCACTACCGATTACAAATAATTCTCTTGAGTACACATCATATATCTCATTTCCAATTACAGCTGTTATATCAAAATCATTAATTTTCTTGTTATAGGAAATACTTAGGTTAGAGTTGTATTGGCGCTGTGCATATAAAAAGTCTGTTATTTCACCACCACTTGGAGGCGAAGTACGTCCTCCTGTTCTTCCTGAACCTAACTCGTAAACTTCTTTTTGACTATTTGTAATCTGGTCAATACCTAGCTGATATCTTAGGTTTAAGTTCTCAAGTATTTCATACTCTAAGTTGATATTACCAATAATCCTATCATTATCTTCAGTAAATTTATTATTAGCTAAAGACCATCTCGGATTATCCATTGCCGACCTATAATGAATTTGCTCATAAGGATCATCTTCTTTTGCAAATGGAGTTCCCCATAAATCATAACTTCTCGGAGCATAATAAGTTGTAAATAATGGATTCGACAGGTTACTTCCACTTGGTAATTTAGTCACAGCCATCTTTGAATACATAGCTGAACCACCAACCTTCAGTTTTTCAGTAATTTTAAAGTTGGCATTTACTTTACCATTGTAACGCTCCATTCCTGCAGGAGAAATAACTCCATTTTGATCAGTATACCCGAAACTAACTGAATAATTTCCAGTATCAGTTCCTCTTGCGAAATTAATATTCGTTGTAGATGTATGTCCAGTATCAAATAATGGATCAACATTATTATACACCTGACCTGTTACAGTTTCCCCAACATTATTTACATACTCACCTAACTCATCAATTCTTGGGCCCCATGACATTGAAGTTCCCTGACTGAAATTCCCATTATTTCCTTGCGCATATGTACTTTGAAGCTTTGGTAATCTTGTAACAACATCTGCTGTATAAGAAGTTGATACAGTTATTGTACCTTCATCTGCTTTTAATCCTTTACCACTTTTTGTAGTTATAATAACAACACCATTACTTGCTCTTAATCCATATAGAGCTGAAGCTGCAGGTCCCTTTAACACATTAACAGATTCAATATCTTCAGGATCAATATCCAAAGATCTACTTGACGCATCTGTACCACTAACCCTATCTTGGGTTACTGCATTCACAAATATTGAGTTTGACTCGATAGGCATTCCATCGACTACAAACAACGGTTGATTATTCCCGGAAAGAGATGTAGCGCCTCGAATCGTCATGTACGAGGATGCACCAGGCATCCCGGATGATTGAGAAACGGTTACACCAGCAACCTTACCTTGCAAAGCATTGGTAATGTTTGGCTGTGATGCCTGAGTAATCATCTCGGACTCCACTTGCTGAGCTGCATAAGTAAGAGCTTTCTTTTCCTTCCGAATACCCATTGCTGTAACAACAACTTCATCTACATCAACCGCATCACTTTCCAAGGCTACGTCAATTGTAGCTTGGCCAGTAAACGCAATTTCTTGTGTTTTCATCCCAACAAAAGAAAAAACAATTGTTTGAGCATCATTAGGAACTGCGAGATTATAAGTACCATCTGGAGTAGTGACAGTACCAATAGTTGTTCCTTTTACAAAAACTGAAACACCCGGTATAGGAAATCCATCACCGGCGTCAGTCACTGTACCGGTTACATTTGTGGTTTGTGCAATAGCATGCAAACCCACCATAACCATAATCGAAAGTGCAAATAGTACTTTCTTCATAGACTAAAGGTTTAAATTAATAAATAGGACAATTATAAATTTCAGTGTCAAAAATAACACAATGGTTTTATTTTTAAAACTTTTTAACATTTAATTTTAATGATAAAAATCAGAATAACCAAGAGATGTAATGATTTTTTATTTCCTTTTAGCTTTAAATTACTATTCACTCCCAAATAGCAATTTGCGATAACAATTCGCAATCAACGGTATTTTCATTGTTTATTGCAATATCTAACATGTTTTAACATTTTTATCGAGAATAAAATATAAGCCATGGTAGAATCTATAAGTTTACACCTTCGTTTTTATAATGATTAATCTTACTTTTGAGCACCAATTATCATGTCATTCAGTCAAGACACAAGGTAAATCATTCGTAAAATTCAAAAAATCTAATATACATTGGCAAAAGCAAAGAAAGCTCCGGTTCAAACTCCTTTGATGAAACAGTATTATAGCATTAAGGATAAATACCCTGATGCCATCCTCTTATTTCGTGTTGGTGATTTTTATGAAACATTTTCAAACGATGCCATCAAAGCATCTGAAATTTTAGGCATTACCCTAACTAAAAGAGCAAACGGAGCTGCTTCATACGTAGAACTGGCCGGGTTTCCGCACCATGCCCTTGATACCTATCTTCCCAAGCTGGTAAGAGCCGGAGAGCGAGTGGCCGTTTGCGATCAGCTGGAAGATCCTAAAATGACAAAAAAGATTGTTAAGCGTGGGGTTACTGAATTGGTGACTCCAGGTGTAGCAATCAATGATAACATCCTGGAGCATAAAGAAAACAATTTTCTGGCCAGTGTACATCTTGACAAAAAAGTGGCAGGTGTAGCTTTCTTAGATATCTCAACCGGTGAGTTTTTAACTGCCGAGGGTTCACATGAATATATTGAAAAGCTGTTAACCAACTTCAAACCTAAAGAAGTATTATTTGAGAAAGGCAAACGCAAAGAGTTTGAAAGTTATTATGGTGATAAATATTACACCTACGCTTTTGACGATTGGGCTTTTGCGTCTGATTCGGCACATGACCGACTTTTAAAGCACTTTGAAACCAACTCATTAAAAGGATTTGGCGTACACAACCTCACTTATGGCATCACTGCTTCAGGTGCTATATTGCACTATCTGGACTTAACGCAACACCATAAAATACAACACATCACCTCATTAGCGCGCATTGATGAAGATAAGTATGTGTGGCTGGATAAATTCACCATTCGCAATCTGGAGTTATTCGGCTCTCTTAACGAAGGTGGAAAATCTCTCACCGATGTGATTGATTGCACCATTAGCCCAATGGGTTCTCGCATGCTGAAACGATGGGTAGCCTTGCCACTTAAAGATGTTAAGCCTATTGAAGATCGCCTTAGTGTAGTGGAACACTTTTTCAAAGAACCCGCTTTAAAAAGTGACATTGTTGAAGAATTACATGCTATTGGGGATCTGGAACGATTAGTCGCTAAAGTAGCTGCCGGCCGAATTACACCACGTGAACTGGTTCAACTAAAAACCGCATTATTTGCTATTGAGCCTATTAAAGAACGTTGTCTCAATTGTAACAACGAACACTTACGGCACATTGGTGATCAGCTAAACGCATGTCTAACGATACGCGAACGCATCCATAGTGAAATAGAACCTGAACCTCCAACCCTACTAGCCAAAGGAGGCGTTATTCAAACAGGTGTTAATACTGAGCTGGATGAACTTCGTAAGATCGCCTATTCTGGTAAAGATTATCTGGCAAACCTGCAGCAACGCCTTAGTGAAGAAACCAATATCCCAAGTATAAAAATTGCCTTTAACAATGTATTTGGCTACTACATTGAAGTGCGCAATACGCATAAAGATAAGGTGCCTGAGGAATGGATACGCAAGCAAACACTTGTTAATGCGGAGCGCTACATCACTGAAGAGTTAAAAGATTACGAATCTAAGATTCTGGGTGCAGAAGAAAAGATACATGTCATTGAATCTAAATTATACAATGACCTGGTGATGGCTTTGGCTGAGTTTATTCCGGCTATTCAACTAAATGCTGTTCTATTGGCAAAAATAGACGTACTCATTTCATTCAATAACCTGGCTACCATTTCTAAATATGTCCGCCCGGTTATTAATGATGAATTGGAGCTAAATATCACTGCGGGAAGACACCCAGTCATTGAAAAGCAACTACCAGCCGGCGAAGAATATGTGCCCAATGATGTTTTTCTGGATAATAAAACGCAGCAGATCATTATTATAACCGGTCCAAACATGGCAGGTAAATCAGCTTTGTTACGACAAACTGCCTTAATTACATTAATGGCACAGATTGGCTGCTACGTACCTGCTGAGAAAGCAAGCATAGGCGTAGTTGACAAGATATTCACGCGTGTTGGTGCTTCTGATAACATTAGCCTTGGTGAGTCTACATTTATGGTTGAGATGAATGAGGCCGCAAGCATTCTGAATAACCTTACGCCCCGCAGTCTTGTGTTGTTTGATGAGTTGGGTAGAGGCACCAGTACCTATGATGGTATTTCCATCGCCTGGTCAATTGTTGAATACATTCATGAGCATAAACGTGCTGGTGCAAAAACACTGTTTGCGACCCACTATCATGAGTTAAATGAAATGGAAAAAACTCATAAGCGCTGTAAGAACTACAATGTATCGGTAAAAGAAGTAGACAATAAAGTCATTTTCTTACGCAAATTAGTTCCCGGAGGCAGCAATCACAGTTTTGGTATTCATGTTGCAAAGATGGCCGGAATGCCTCAAAGTGTGGTCAACAGAGCCAATGACATACTTGGTGAACTGGAGAATTCCAACCGGAAGGGTGAATTATCAAAACCAATGGATGATATCTCTAACAACAGGGAAGGCATGCAGTTGAGCTTTTTCCAATTGGATGATCCGGTTTTAACCCAAATACGCGATGAAATACACACTTTAGATGTAAATAATCTTACACCAGTAGAAGCCTTAAATAAATTAAACGACATAAAAAGATGGGTTGGAGGCAAATAAGTACCTTACCTTAAAAAAAGAGCAAAAAATGGCATTTAATTTATTTGCAATTATTGAAAAAGCGCTATATTTGCATCCGCATTTGAGAAACAACTCTGAAACGCAGAGGGGCAAATGATACTGAAAGTAGGAAACCAAATCAGTTTGGTGAAATACAAAATTGCGAAAATAGCTCAGTTGGTAGAGCACGACCTTGCCAAGGTCGGGGTCGCGGGTTCGAGTCCCGTTTTTCGCTCCAAGGATGCCCGAGTGGTGGAATTGGTAGACACGCAGGACTTAAAATCCTGTGGCCATTAGGCCGTGCGGGTTCAAGTCCCGCCTCGGGTACCACACTGGATTTATCCAGATTCAGAAGCGCTTAAAACGATTGTTTTAGGCGCTTTTTATATTTATATGGTATCATCAAAGCCAACCGAGAAAGCTTTATCATTGTACAATCGTTGAAAACGAATGTACTTAGCACCCCCAATAGACAAAAAAAGGAGATTATCCTCGCAGGAAATCAATGTCCCAATTGATGCCTGAGTATTGACCAAATATGGATATTGTCATTGATGTTTGTTAAATTAGCTACACTAGTAATATAAGGAGGAAGGCTGTATTATTCTTGTAAAAACCAGGCCATAAATTACAGTAAGTATCATAGATAGTTTTTAATTATGCATTGTGGCAGTAATAAATAAGTAATTGACCATCTCCCAAAAAAC
>DIYS01000092.1 GCA_002429115.1 Saccharicrinis sp. UBA6048
TTTAATTTGGTTTTCATTTTTCGAATTCTGGTGAGGAAGTTAAATTCCAAGTTTTTTTCGATATTGTAAGATAAAAAAGTTCCCAGAACCTTAATTGGGTCTGCTGAGGTCTTGAAATCCAGTATCTTGGATTTTTTATTTTTATCGGGCCCCAACCACATTGCTTTAGTTTTCTTCTTGTTTAGTTTTAGTCCTGAGAGGCTCCCGAATTTTTCAAGAATAAGGAGACTAGCTTTCAAGGATTGTGTGTTGTTACTTATGATAGTTGTATCATCTGCGAATTGTGAAATGTTAGCTACCTGGTTGTTAGGTAAGAGTATGCCTTCACAGGTCGGTTCTTGACGGATTTTTAGCGCTAGCAGTTCAACTGCAAGGATGAAAAGAAAAGGACTAAGAGGACAGCCCTGCCTCACACCTCTGGATATCTCAAAATAGTTGGTCGTAAAACCCCCGTTTATAACTGAGCTTTGAGAGCCATTATAAAGAATTGAAAACCAATTTGTAAAGATAGGTCCAAAGTTAAATACTTTTAGGGTTTTCATTATGAAGTTCCATTCTATAGTATCAAACGCCTTTTCAAAATCGACAAAAAGTAACATTCCTGGAATTTTCTCTAAGTCTGTGTATTCTATCAAGTCATTTAAGAGTCTGATGTTTTGACCTATAAAACGCGTTTTAACAAACCCGGTCTGATCGGTGTGAATTAGCTTTGGCAGATATTTTTCCATTCTTAAAGCCAACACCTTTGCTAAAAGTTTGTAATCAACATTTAGTAGGGATATGGGTCTCCAGTTGGTTAGTTCTATTAAATCGATATCGGTTTTTGGAATTAGTGTAATTAGTCCCCTTCTTTGAGAGACAGAAAGGGAACCCTTCCTAAAAGCTTCGTTGTATGAAATGAGCAGGTCATTCCAAAGGAGATTAAAGAAAGTGACATAAAATTCCTTAGTGAACCCATCCTCCCCTGGAGTCTTGTTTTCTGCAAAGCTTTTTAACGCATGATATAGCTCTTCTCGGGATATATCTTGATCTAAAAATTCTTGTTCTTCATCGTTTAGTTGAGGGATATCAAGTCCATCTATAAAGTTGCTGAAATCCTTGTCATAATTTACTTGGAGTCCATCGGCCTTTGACGAATAGATATCCGTAAAGAAGTTTTCAATTTCTTTTCTTATCAAGCTAGGGTTTGATGTTGTCTCGCCATTTAATTGCTTTACTTCTCGGATTAGTTTTTTTTCGTAATTCGATTTCTCTAAATTATAGAAGTATCTAGTTGGTTTTTCACCATGTTCAAACCATTTAAGTTTGGACCTAAACATAGATTCTTTACCTTTTGATTCATGTATTAGCTTTAGCTCTTCCTTGACGGCTTCATATTCGTCTAAGATCTTTTTATCCAGCGTATCATTATTGCAGATATTATTATCTAGATCTTGTAGCTTATTTTGCAGGGAAATCTCGATTTCTTTAAGTTCACGTCGTTTTTGTTTTGAATATTTTATGGTCTTCGAACGTAGTTCCATTTTTATGAGTTCCCAAAGAAGTTGCTTATCTTCAACAGCGGAGTATTTTTCCAATATTTGAGGATAGTAGAATGTAATAAGTTCTTTGTAGTTATCATCTTCTAGTAATGTATTATTAAATTTCCAGATACCCGGTCCTCTTTCGAATTCGCTTTTGATTTCAATATTTACAAAGGTTGACTTATGGTCTGGTGCTATTGATGCGCGGATCTCTGCTCTTTTAACGTTAAAAGAAATTGGATGAGAAATGAGAATAAAATCAATTCTAGATTTTAGCTTCAACGGTTTGGATTCATAGGTGAACGATTTAGTGTGAGGATGTAATTGTCGGTAAATATCTACAAGGTTAAGCTCATCCATCAGGTCAGCAACTGCGTTTCTTGAGGCAGTTGGTTTCCATGCTAGTCCACCTTGTTTATCTATTCGATTAAGAGTAAGGTTCCAATCACCCGCTATGACGGCCCTCGAAGTATCTGTTTTTGATATAATCTGCTCGCTCAGTGTTTGGACAAAGTTTTCTTGATCATTGTAATTGCTTGGAGCATAAATATTAATAACAAAAAATATTTCCTCTTCAATTTTGATTTTAGCAATTATAAGCCTCCCTTGAGCGTCCGAGTGTACACAGCAAAATTGAGCTATTGAATTAGGATTTAGTAAAATACAAACGCCTTTTGAGTGAGCTGTACCATGTGAAAATATTATGCGACCACCCCATTCCGAAGACCACTCCCTTTCGTCACTTGCTAATGAGTATGTTTCTTGCAGACAGTAAATTGTTGCCTTTTGGGACTTTAAGTAGGAAAAGATGGCTCCTCTTTTACTCTGATTACGTAATCCTCTCACGTTTAGGGAAACTAGTTTAAATTTAGGTGACATTTGAAAAAAAAATTAATAATATTACAACAAAAGGAAAAATTAGAATGACACGAAACGGAAATAACACTGAATTAAAATTAATTGATTCTCCTGGGATAATGCCGATCGGACAAAAACAAACCTCCTCCGTGGACCATAAGAGGTAAACTAATGGACCTATAATTTATCTTGAATTATGGTTCTGCGAAGTAAAGTTTATAATTTCTCTAGGTCTTCTTCCGTCTTAATAACGACCGCCGTGTTTCTTAACGGATCTGGTTTAACAAAGATTTTGCCATCTAAAGTCCAGGTTTTCCACTCTTCATGTTGTCGCTTCATGTCTCTTACTTTCTTAAACAGACCTGATCTTCGTGCGGTTAAATTTTCGTTAATGTAGATCTTCTCGGCAATGCACCAATCATGAGAAAAATGACGAAGCTGATGACGAGACTTATACAATCTAAACTCGAACTTTAGGTGTGATTTCACCGACGCAGCGAAAACTGACTGCACAGGCAGAACAACATGGTGTACACGATGATATACCGCAGACTTGTGGATTGCATAGCACGAAATGGTAAGAGTCCAATTGATTAACTCCAACTGCTTTTTGCTACATGGTTGCCCCTGCTCCGGGACCAGTCCCAGCAGTTTAATCACGGGAGAGATAATGAGGCGTCGCCCGGCAATCTTGTCAATGAGACGGCC
>DIYS01000073.1 GCA_002429115.1 Saccharicrinis sp. UBA6048
ACCATTCAAAGTTGCTCTGTTTGTCTGATTTATACTTGTAACTTTCTGATAGAATAAATTTTGAATGTTTAAATAAAATAGCTAAACTTGAATATTATTAATCAATAATTAACTCAAAAACGATTAACAATGAGTATTAATTTCAAGCCTATTCCGCGAAAAAACCCAAGAGACCCGCAAGCACCAGCTAAGTACTATGCTTCAATTAATTCAAAAGGTAAGAGAAATGTCCGTTATATCGCTAAGGAAATAGCTGACCGTTCGAGCCTGAACGAAATGGATATTTTGTCGGTCATCGAAGGTTTTCTTCAGATTATTCCTAAAACATTAATTGACGGCTACACCATAGATCTGGGTGAATTTGGTAATATGAACCTGATTGCCAAAAGTGAAGCTGCAGATACTAAAGAAGAGCTTTCGGCCAATCATATCGAAGGCCTTAAAGTAAGCTTTAGGCCAGGCAAACTATTCAAACACGAACTGGCAGGTGCTGAATTCACAAAAATAGCCAGCCAGGAAGAAGAAGCCGTTGCCAGCGAATAAATTATCAAGTTATTTTTAAGAATGTTCAAGATTTTATTTAAAAAAGTCTTGATGAAATTAACACAATAACTAGATTTTTTTTATAAAGGTCTAGTTATTTTTGTGTTAAAACTTAAGCCTTTTTAGAAGTAAATTCGTGGTATTTCTTATTTGTACAATTCTTTAGATCATCATATTACTTAATTCTTTGCTATGGAATTAACTTATTCTTCATTGAATTAAGATGTCTGATTAAAATCAAGAGTAGAACGATAAAAATCAATTTTCAGATTTAGACGATGCTATATCATATAGGCCTGTCTGGGTAATATTAAAGAGCTTCTATATAGCATTATTAAAATTTTTAAAAAAGGAAAGGAGGTGTGAAATAACAATATAATCCTCAGAATTTAAGATACTTTAGAAGAATACTTAAAATGAGAGCCATCTCAACATCGATGGAGTAGTTCTGCCACTCAGAGCAGAAGAAAGGCACAGTACAAGTGCTTTGTGAAGAAAGTCAAATGTACTGTGCAAAATTTAATGTTACACTGCAAAGTTAATGTTTTGCGCAAGAATTTAATTTTATCAAGAATGACAAAAAATATTCGAATTTTAATTATAGCATTTGCATGTATAACCTTGCTTTCTGCTGGAAAAAATAGAGAATCCAATCTTATAGGTAATTCTACTTTGGAAAAGTATAGAGTTTCTATTGTTAATGATTTAAATGAAATTGCAAAAGAAGTATTAACCGACGAGAATATTTCTGATCCAAATGTAATGGAACTTACTGCAAGTGCTTTGAAAAATAAATATAACGACTCAAGAGCTGTTGATGCATTTTACGCTGTTTTTGAAGAGTCTCAACAGGGTAAATCTGAAATTTGCCTTGATGAGGAATTTACTTGTGTGGAAGAATTTATGATAGCAGAAATTAATAGTGATATGCAATCAATGGAAAATGCTACCATGATGAAAGATTATTTCTCTAATAAATTTGATGAAATAGAAACAAGTGCACAACTGTCTTCAGAGGCAAGAGAACAATTGCTAATGCATATAACTCTTATGGATGTGAGCGTTGACTTTATGGCTGCTAGTGCTGGTGATGGATTTTGGTCATGGTGCATATTTTTGGGTGGAATAGAAGTTCCTAAGAGTCAGAAATGCCCAATATTATATGTTGAAGCTCCGGCTAAAACGAGTAAGCCTGAAAATAAATGCTGCTTGCCAATGGTTCAAATGGCTTCAACAGTACAAACTCTTTCAAATAATAATAGGGGAATGTTAACTGTTCCAGAAGCTGTTGGAACTATTTATGCTGCTCTTATAAGTGCAGGTAATAGTAAGTAGATATATACCTAGATTATACCCAAACAACGATAAGTTTCGTTGTTTGGGTATCTCAATTTGAGAATGTTAAGTTTCGTTGATTAGATATTCTATTACATTTCATTTTCGGCATTGGTATCTTTATTATGATGAAATAGAAACAATAGGTCAGAAAGAGAGAAGTGTCGATTAATATCTATCAATCGTATATTGAATTTTTAAAGTTAGCTCTGAAAACTCACCTTTGAATTGGTATTGGAAAAATCAGGAATGAAAAAGTCAGTTATTATTATCATTCATATTGCCTTTTGGAGTGTTTTGCTACTCACTAAATTTGCTGTTCCATTGGCACACCAATTTTTATCGCCTGATGAACTGGGCGAAATGGTTCTTTTTACAACTTTTCTACCTCCCCTTTTTTTTTATTTAGGTTATTGGGTAATCATGAGGATCAAATGGAAGGTTAGGCACTTATTGGCTATTATAGGGGGGGTAGCTGCTATTTATCTGGGATTATATATAAGATCAGATAAGTTATTTGCCTATGCTTTAGTACCGACTTCAGTCATTTCGTTGTATATTATCGTAGGTGCTCTATTTCGATTTTTTATTGATTGGTTTAAGAAGAAAAACGATGTTTTGGTTCTCGAAAAAGAGAATGTTGTAAGTGGCTTGGCACGATTGAAAAGTCAGGTGAACCCACATTTTTTATTTAATACTTTACACAATATTGATGCCCTCATTTATGAAGATAAAGACAAGGCCTCTCAATCTTTGGTCAAGTTGGCCGATATGATGCGCTATATGCTAACAGATGCTAAAGCCGATTATGTTTCTTTGCATAAAGAAATCAATCACTTAAATGATTATCTGTCATTGGAGCTTATCAGGCTCAAAAATGAAGAATTTGTAAAGTTCTCAATCAATGGCGATGACAGTGGTTATAAGATTGCACCCATGTTATTGATTCCTTTTATTGAAAATGCCTTTAAGCACTCGGTCGATTCGGACATAGAAAATGGGATCAGAATTAAAATTAGCATTAAGAATCGAACTTTATGTTTTAATTGCGAAAATGACTTTGATGCTTCAGAAATTGATAAAGATAAATGTCATGGGATCGGTTTAGATACCGTTAAAAAGCGATTGCAATTGATTTATAAAAATAATTATAATTTATCGATTAGATCGGAAGAGCAGGTTTTTAAAGTTAATCTTGAAATAAATCTCAATGAGAATTAATTGTATTGTTATTGAAGACGAACCCCTTGCGTTAAGGAAAATTACAGAGTTTATAAAGCAGGTTAATTACCTAAATATGCTTGAGGGTTTTACCAATGCGGTGGATGCAGTTGGTTATTTGAAAAAGAAACCAGTGGATTTGATCTTTCTCGACATTAGAATGAAAAAACTATCAGGGATTCAATTTCTGGAATCCTTACAAAAAAAACCGAACGTGATTATTACATCGGCTTACGATGAGTATGCCTTAAAAGGCTATGAATTGGATGTTGCGGACTATTTGCTGAAGCCATTTACTTTCGAAAGATTCTTAAAGTCGGTTGATAAAATTTATTCTCTAATACTTGAGAATAACAGCTCGAATGCCAACGGGTATCTTTTTATAAAAACGGAATATAGGATCGAGAGGGTAGAGCTCGATGATATACTATACATACAGGGAATGAAGGATTATCTGCAGGTTAAAACAACAAATAAAAGCATAATGACTTTACAGACTTTTAAAAACCTGCAGGAGGTTTTACCTGTTGCTAATTTTCAGAGAGTTCATAATTCATACATCGTTTCAATTTCAAAAATTGATAGTATTGAAAGAAACAGAATTCAAGTTGGAAAGGATTTAATTCCAATATCCGAAACATATAAAGAGAATTTTTTCGGTGTACTAAAAGAAAGGAAGGTTTTGTTATAGTAGAAATCATGTCATTATCTACATCTAAACTCTAACAATTAAATAAATAACTATGAAGAAAATTTGTATGGCACTCATTTGCTTGTGCCTGTTTGGAGCAACCACAAAAGCGCAAATGCAGGAATTGTTTATCTCCTACGATTACTCTATGCAGGATTACGAGGTGGAAAAGAAAACTTTTGAAGTGTATGCTGACCAGAAAGCTTCATTATCGGTTTACAAGTCGGCTGCAGATATGGATGCTCTACTAAAAAAGATTCCTCAAGCTGCTGCAATTGATGCAAATTTTAAAGTTCCTGAAAAGCCGGATATTCTCATCTACAAAGATTATAAAAAGCAGTGTTTAGTGAGCCAGGAAAAAATTTCGGGAAGAGACTTTTATACCAAAGAGCCCATAAACCAAATGCAATGGAAGTTAAACGGCAAGAAGAAAAAAATATTGGAATACAATTGTCAGGAAGCAACCACCAGCTTTCGCGGACGGGATTATTTAGCCTGGTTTACCACTGAAATACCTTTTAAAGCTGCCCCTTTTAAGTTTTATGGCTTACCTGGCGTCGTATTACAAATACAAACAAGCGATGGACAAATTAATATTGAAGCCACGCAGTTAAAGGTTCAAGCGCAGGCAAAGATGTTGAGCAATCCCTTTGAAGATAAGAAAACAGTGAGTTGGGACGAGTTTATAGCTATTTACAAAAAGAAGAACAAGGAAGAAAATGCAAAAAACAAGCTTATGATGCGAGAAGCCATACAGCAACGACAGGCCATGGGAATGGATGTGTCGGCAGATAAGGCTCGCTTAAACATCAATATGGCTGAACCCCGCCTGGAGATTATTGTCAAAGAAAATGATTTGCGATATATGAAACAGCAGTTGCAGGCGGCTATGAACAATTGAATTTTATCCCCTGCTAATTGTAGAGTGTTCAAAGAACAGAATTGCCTATCTGTATACTTACATGTTTAGTACCGAAAATAGCAACAAATGAGAAAAATATTATTAGCAGTTATTTACCTCTTTATATGGGGTTTAGTAAGTAAGGGCCAGAATCAGGAACTTTTTATTACCTATAATTATATTTCGCCCAATAAACTTGAACAAAAAGCTTTTGAAGTCACCAGCAATAAACATGCTTGCATTAGTATTTTAAAATCAGGGGTCAAAGAGGGGCAGGTGGTGAAGGCCAAAATGAAAAATGGTATGGAAATAGATCTTCCTGTACCTCCCAAAGACAATCCGGATGTATTTGTATACAAAAACTATAACGAGCAATATTTAATTAGTCAGGATAAAGTTGCTGACAAATATTTTTTCACCAAAGAGCCTTTGATCCAAATGCAGTGGCAGTTGACAGGCAATACAAAAAAACTGTTGAAATACAATTGCCAGGAAGCAACAACTACTTTCCGGGGCAGGGATTATGTGGTTTATTTTACGGCTGAGCTACCCTTTAAAGCAGCGCCTTTTAAGTTTTATGGCCTGCCCGGGGTTGTTTTACAGATAAAAACAATCGACGAGCAAATCAATATTCAGGCAAGTCGTTTAAAAGTTCAACCATCAGGCAAATCTATTCAAAATCCATTTGAGAACAAGCCAACCATCACCTGGGAAGAGTTTACTACTATTTATGCAAAGAAAGTAAAGGCACAAAACAACAAGGTGAGGTCGTTACGGGCATCGGAGATGAGTGCCGGTAAGCAAATGGGGATGGATGCCGATAAAGCAGCACTAAGTTCAGAAATGTTGGCAGAAGACCGCTTGGAAGTGATTGTAAAGGGTAATGATTGGGGGTACATAAGAAAGCCGAAAGAACAGTCAAAATAAGGGTGTGTTACATGATGAAGAAACTATTGTTTACCTGCATTTGTATAGGCGGGTTCTTCCTGTCGGTTCAGGCACAAAAAGAGCTCACAGTAACAGGCACTATTCTTGATGAGCAAAGGCAGCCGGTACCATACATTGATGTGTTACTTACCTTAAACGATACTGTGCAGCAAATTGTGGCCTTTGCAGTGACCAATGAAGCGGGTGGCTTTAGGATTTATCATCAAACAGAGGAAGATGAGTTGCTTTTAATAACTTCGTCTTTGGCGCACCAAAAGCATCAAAAGCACCTGCTGGTGAATCAAAATACAGTGAAATATCATGAGGATATCCGGCTGAAAGAACGAACAGAATCGTTAAATGAGGTCGAAGTAAAAGCTGCAGCCCCCAAAGTGAGTATTACAAACGATACCACTGTTTTTAATCTTGAAAAACTAACCGATGGCAGTGAACGTGTTGTTGAAGATATCCTGAGAAAACTACCCGGCGTAAGCATTGAAGATGATGGCAAAATAAAGTTTAAAGGAAAGGATGTAAAAAATGTACTACTCGATGGCGACAATCTTTTTGATGGCAGGTACACCATTGGCACAAAAAATATTAATGCAAAACACGTTGTAGGGGTCGAAGCGGTTGAGAACTTTGAAGATAACCCTATTTTGCAAGGTTTAACACAAAACGAAAATGTGGCTTTAAACCTAAAGTTTGAAGATGGTCTGGCATTATCAGGCAATAGTACCATGGGGTACGGACACAACGATCGTTACTATTTAAATGGTACGGCCATAGCCATCACCAAAAAACTTAAGGGCTTTTCTTTTCTTACCTATAATAATATGGGGAGCAGGCGCGGTGCCAACCACTTTAGTGGGATGGATTATATTCTGGAACAGTCTGGAAATATTAATACACAAGATCTGGATGCACCGGGATATACAGGTAATTCTAATGTGCTGCAGGAAGCCGGGAATAGTATTAAAAATAGTGAATTTTTTGGCAGTATCAACGTATTGCCGCGGCTCTCTAAAACAGAAGTTTTACGCTTGAATATAGATGCTCTGTCAGACAATGCAGTAGAGGAGAGTAGTACCAGTACCCTTGTCAATATTGATCCTGATAATCCAATTGTTATTCAGCAATCCAATAGAAATCAAGTCAAGCCCTTGTATTTTAATACCAGGGCAATGTTCTCTTCGCATTTAAGTAAAAAAAGCTCATTGCTTACTAAAATAAAATTTTCAAGAATCAGGAATGATCATCGTCAATTAGGTGTTAGAAATGGCACTGAACAAGGTGAAAACCTCCTGTTGAAAGAGCATTTTCTTTCCAACATTACCCAATTTACGCATCGTATTACCCAAACAAGTGCATTAAAAATAGAGGGGGCGGCTGCTATTAGTGAAAAACCGGAACAGCTGGTATTATTCTCATTGGCAGATGCTAATATTGATCCTTTAGCCTCTGATTTTAAATATACACAGGCGATAAATTCTAAAAAACAAAGCCTTAAGCTTCAGGGGCATTACTACGTCAAAAGTAATTCAGGGCATAAGCTGAACCTTAATTTGGCAGCCAATTATTTTAAGAACAGCTTGCAAACATCTACAAATAATAGCGATGCACTTGAGCTTTATAACAACAATGTTGATTATACGGTTTTTCTGCCTAAACTGTCCTTTGATTATTTTCTGGACTTTAATAAGTTGGAAATTCAACCAATGCTTTCCGGAAAATTATATAATTACATATATGATGATCATCATTTAAATACTACAAATAACAACATGCATTTTTTGTGGGATGCCTCTTTAAAATTTAATTATCATCTTAACAACAAGCATACCCTGTCAGGAAATTATATGCACGCCAATACACCACCTGATGAGAAATACCTGTATAGCGATTTTATTTTAAAAACCAATAGGGTATTGCAGAACAATGTATTAGACTTTAATCACTTAAGAAAAGATGAGTTTAGCCTGAGTTATTTGTATGCCGATTTATTCAGAGATATCGGTGCCGGTATTGGTTTTACCTATCGTAAAGCAGATAACGCTTACCTTTCTTACAACCAGATTAATCAGGATTTAACACGGATTACCTACCTGTTAAGGGACATGGGGAGTGAGGATAAAATCTATACCATCTCTTTGAACAAATATTTAAGTGCGCTACGATCACGCTTTAATCTAAGTGGAACATACACCAATAGTAATTATTTCAACCTGGTAAATAGTGATCAGCTTCGCACCAATACTAGTGAGATCACAAACGTTAACTTTACTGTCAGCACTTCTTATATCTGGAAGTTCTTATTTTCCAATCAGCTAACATACATCAAAACTAATTTTGACAATCAGGAATCAACAGGTCTAAAAAATGAGAATATGACCAATAATTTTGAGCTCAGCTTTATTCCTAATGATCGCCTTGTAATGGATGCTAACTTAAATTATAACATTCCTGATATCCATAAATCAGGAAACAGAATATTAACCGTAGATGCATCAGTAGCATATGAAAATAAGAAAAGAACAATTACTTACAGACTGGAAGGAAAAAACCTGTTGAATAACCAAAGTCAGTATAGTGTTATAAACACGGACTATTCAACTACCAGGAGCACCAATTCTTTGTTTGAGCGATACTTTTTATTGACTGTAGGTTTCCGTTTTTAGCAATAGCAGTAGGTTTAAGAATGTATTTGTCTGAAAAACCTTAACTATAAAAAAGGATATTAATTTTTAGAGAAAACATTATAAACTATACGTGAAGATAATATCCCAACTCACCTTTACGGCCACCATTAAGATGCACAATAGTAGAATGTACCGAATGAATTTAACACCAATCTTTATGGCAAAACGAGATGCTATATAAGCACCGCTGGCATTGCCAATTGCTAAAATTATCCCATACAGGTAATGGATGTGCCCTGACCAAATAAAGATGATTAGTGAAATGGTTGTATATGATAATACGATCAGTACCTTAACAGCATTGCCTTTGATGAGGTCAAAACCTGCCCCTAAAACAAGGCCTGCCAATAGAAAGAAACCAACGCCCGCCTGGATAAAACCTCCATATACGCCAATCATGAAAAATATAATGATACGAGCTATAGTAGATTTCTGGTTGACTTTACCGGCCTGTTCTTTTACCCATCTGTCAGGTTTAAAAAGAACAACGAAAAACATACTGAATAATAAACATCCGATAAAAATATTGAGGAAGTATTCATTAATGTTAACGGCAAACAGAGCACCGGCTATAGATCCTGCCACTGCCGATAGTATTAGTGGGTAGCTTGCTTTGTAGTCAATGAGCTTTTGTTTCTCAAAATTTCGAACAGCAACTATGTTTTGGAAAAATATGGCAACTCTGTTGGTTGCATTGGCCTGGTGTGGACTAAGGCCTAAGAAAATAAGTAGAGGTAATGTTATTAAGGAGCCGCTTCCGGCCAGGGTATTGATAAAGCCGGCAAAACAACCCGCAAGAATCAGAAGTGAAATTTCAAATATTTCAATTTCCATCATCGATGTAATGAAAAGAAAAAAAGCTACTTTAAAAAGCAGCTTTTAATTAATGTCTAAAAATATAAATCTAATCTATGCTAGTTTTACATTTACTGCATTTAAACCCTTACGTCCTTCTTGAAGCTCGTAAGTTACTTCATCATTTTCTTTGATCTCGTCGATCAAACCTGTTACGTGCACAAAATACTCTTTGTTGCTTTCTGTATCCTTAATGAATCCGTATCCTTTTGAGTCATTAAAGAACTTAACTGTACCTTTATTCATATTAAAAAATTGTGAGGCGTTTTTTGTACTAAGGAGCCTCGTGTAAATAATTGTTCGTTAGCAAATGTATGAACATTTTTTAGATAAGTTCAATATTTTGAAGTAATTAAATCATAAATTCTTAAAAAAGATGCGTTTTTTTTATAGATAGCTTATAATAAGATGCTTGTAATGCTATTTTTTTTGTTAGCAAAATTGTCAATCATACCTGTTGTTGAAAACTCTAGAAACTGTTTAAATTTTGTTTTTGTGATTAGTTTGGATGAATTAAGCCCTTAGGCAAGGGAAAAATGATGCGAATAGCATCGCTATTTAAAGAATTTTTGCAGTAGAATGAGGACTTAAGTCGCCAAAACTAAGCCAAAGGATAAAACTTAAACAGTTTCTTAATAATCCTTGAAGGACTTTTTTTAGGATGTGTTATATTCGCTATTCGAATTTCCATAACCAAATTGAAATATGATAGTTTGTATTGCCGAGAAACCCAGTGTAGCTTTTGAAATTGCTCAAATTGTTGGAGCTAAATCGAAACGCGATGGTTATTATGAAGGCAATAATTTTCAGGTGACATGGACATTTGGTCACTTGTGTACGCTAAAAGAACCGCATGAGTACCTGGCCGAATGGAAGCGGTGGAGCATGGGGTGGTTACCAATGATTCCTTCGCGATTTGGTATTAAGTTGATCAATGACTCTGGTATTGAGAAGCAGTTTAATACTATTCAAAAACTTGTTCAAACAGCTGAAGAGGTGGTTAACTGCGGTGATGCCGGCCAGGAGGGAGAGTTGATTCAGCGATGGGTGTTGCACAAAGCCGGAACCAAATGTCCGATCAAACGCTTGTGGATTTCCTCATTGACAGAAGAGGCGATCCGCGAAGGATTTGAAAAGCTTCGCTCTGCTGATGACTTTAAGAACTTATACGCAGCCGGATCGTCCAGAGCTATCGGTGACTGGTTACTAGGTATTAATGCCACCCGCTTATATACACTTAAATATGGGCAGCAGGGGCAGGTTTTATCCATAGGCCGGGTTCAAACGCCAACCTTGGCACTAATTGTAGATCGACAAAAAGCCATTGATAATTTTGTGCCAGAGCCATTCTGGGAGTTGAAAACAAAATACCGCGATGTTGTTTTTTCTGCTACTAAGGGACGATTTACCAAAAAGGACGAAGGTGAATCTTATCTCGAAACTATAAAAGCCTCTGAATTTGAGGTGAAAGATTTTTCCAAGAAAAAAGGAAAAGAAGCACCTCCACGCTTATTTGATTTAACATCTTTGCAGGTCGAGTGTAATAAGAAGTTTGGTTTTTCGGCTGAGGAGACGCTAAAAACGATCCAGTCCTTATATGAGAAGAAATTAACGACCTATCCGCGTGTAGATACAACTTTCTTGAGTGAGGATATTTATCCTAAAGTGCCTGGCATTTTGAAAGGGATGAAAGATCATCATCATCTGACGGATACACTCTTAAAGGGGAAGATTAAGAAATCGAAGAAGGTGTTTGATGATAAAAAGGTGACCGATCACCATGCGATTATTCCAACAGGGGTATACGCCAATACGATGAATCGCGATGAGAAAGTTGTGTATGAACTAGTGGCGCGTCGGTTTATCGCTGCTTTTTATCCGGATGCTACCATTTCAAACACGCAAGTGCTGGGCGATGTTAATGGTGTTGAATTTAAGGCAACAGGAAAACAATTGCTTGAACCAGGTTGGCGCATCGTTTTTATGGATGGTAAAGAAACCGAAAAAAAGCAGGATGATATCATGCCTGAATTCACTGTTGGAGAACGAGGTCCGCACGAACCATTATTAATAGAGAAGGAGACACAGCCGCCAAAGCCATATACCGAAGCGACTTTATTGCGTGCCATGGAAACGGCCGGCAAGCAAGTGGATGATGAGGAGCTGAGGGATGCTATGAAAGAAAATGGTATAGGACGACCATCTACTCGAGCAGCAATAATTGAAACCATTATCCGGCGGAAGTATATCACTAAAGTTCGTAAAAACCTTCATCCAACAGTTACAGGGACGCAGCTAATTGATACCATTAAAAACGAACTCTTGAAGTCGGCCGAACTTACTGGAATTTGGGAGAAAAAACTTCGTGAGATAGAACGAGGGCAATATGATGCCGGTGAGTTTATGGATGAACTCAAGCAGATGGTGTCCGACATTGTTTTTCATGTGAAGCACGACCGCAGCGAGAAGAAAATTGAGAACGTATCTGAGGAAGAGAAAGAAAAGCAAAAGAAGTCAAAGCCTAATAAAGTTGCCAAAGAAAAGGAACTGAAATGTCCTAAATGTGGTGAGGGAAATATGTTGAAGGGTAAAAGTGCCTGGGGATGTTCTAAATATATGGATGGCTGCAAAACCATTGTTCCTTTTGAGTTTATGGGGAAGAAGTTAAGCGATAAGCAGGTGGAGCAATTGATTATTAAAGGACAAACCTCAAAAATAAAAGGCTTTAAAGAAGGAGAAAGTAAAGTCGATGGGCAGGTTAAGCTGAATGATCAGTACGAACTCATCCTTTTAAAAGCTGAAGCCGAAGTTTGGACATGCCCTTTGTGTAAGCAAGGTGTTGTTGTAAAAGGCAAAACAGCTTATGGCTGTAACAATTTTAAAAATGGCTGCCGTTTGCGCATCCCATTTGAATTTATGGGCAAAACACTAAGTGAGAAACAGGTAGAATCATTAGTGCTTAAACAGAAAACATCTCTTATAAAAGGCCTGAAAAATATGGCGACCAATGAATCCTTTAATGCTAAGATTATTCTGGATACTGACGGGCAGCTTAAGGTAGAGTAATGTACATTAATTAAGGCCTTGTTTTGTTTGGTATCACTCCTTTTTTTACTTTTGGGCTAGATTTTTGCTTGTTATACAACAATTCTGATATTCGCCTATCAATCTGACTAATTAAGAGTATGAAGTACACGACAGTTGCCCTGTTTTATTTGCTATTCGCATTTTTGTCTATCAATTCACTATCAGCTCAGCAGGATATTCCTATTGGAACTGAGAAAATTATAATTGATGGAAAAGAATACTATCTGCACAAAGTGCGGAAGAGTGAAGGTTTATATCGAATTAGTGTAACCTACGGTGTTTCGCAAAAAGAAATACTTGAGGTAAATCCGTCAGCAGCTTTTGGTTTAAAGTTGGGACAGATTATCAAAGTGCCGGTTATTAAAGGGCGCAATAGCACAGAGGAGCAACTTCAGAATGAACCGTTTATCTACCATACAGTAGAACAAGGACAAACGGCTTACTATATTGCAAAGCGCTATCGGGTCGAGCTGCAGGATATTTATAATAACAATCCGGGTAGTGAGCGATCGCTTTTGGAAGGTGCCATTATTAAAATTCCGAAAAAAGAAGTTCGTCATATCGATAATACGATCAATGAAGATGGTTACTATATTCATAAAGTTGAGCCTAAAGAAACCCTATTCGGAATAGCAAAGCGTTACCGTTTGAGCATTAACGACATCCTGAAGCATAACGAAGGACTTGAATCTGGAGTGCTTAAAGAAGGGACATTTATCCGCATTCCGGTTGATGTTGCTGAGGCGAAGCCAGTTGTTGAACAGGAGATTATTGACGGAACTGAGGATGATAAGTTCATCTATCACAAAATAAAAAGCGGAGAGACACTATTCAGTATCTCAGAAAAGTATAATGCAAAGTCGCAGGATGTTATTCTGGCAAATAAATCCATTAGCACAGATGATATGCCAATTGGTTATTTAGTAAGAATACCAAAGAATAGTATCAAACAGGCCAAGCAGAATCCATTTGAGAATGCTGTTTTGATTAATCACAAGATTAGGAAACGTGAGCGCTTGTATGATGTGGTTGATAAATATGGTGTGCCTTCTGATATTATTGAGAAAGTTAATGCAGCTGAAGGAATAGACCTCACGAAGTGGGAAAAAGGTATGATCATTAAAGTTCCTACTAAAAAATGGGTGGAACAATATTACGAACGGGAGCGCCAGGTTGAAATGGATAAGACGCTTGTGGAGACGAAACATATATTGCCATTTGAAAAAATGGAATGCGATCAGTACGATTATAGTTTAACCAGGCCGTCTATTAAAGTAGGGATGTTATTACCATTTAATGTAGAGGCAACGGAGCGCTTGAATTATAAAACGGAAGAGGTTGATGGAGAAGAGATAAAGGTAGAGAGAGAAAATCGCCGCCTTTCAATGCGTTCGAAGGTGTTTGTTGAATTTTATCAAGGCGCGTTATTGGCTTTGGAGGCTCTAAAGCAGGAAGGCGTTAATGTTGACCTGTTTGTTTACGATACTTCACCGGATACCACAAAGGTCATGAGCTTGCTGGAAAAGCCGGAAATGAAATATTTCGATTTGATAATCGGACCAGCTTATTCAGCCAACCTAAAGCACGTTTCAGAATTCTCTAAACAATACGATATTCCAATGGTGTATCCGCTGTCAACAACCAATGAGCAGATGGATAAGAACCCATTGTTGTTTCAGGCTAATCCATCGGATACGTTGATGTTTGACAGGATGGCACGCCGTATGATCCAGAGTTCTATGGGCAAGCGTTTGGTCATCATTCGTACGGAAAATAAGGATAATGAATATGAGCGCAGTCTGAGTCAGCTGATAAGAGACCGGGTGTATTGGGAGAGCTTCAAAAATGGAGAAGTGCCTGATTTTGTAGAGTACCGATTTAAGCAGGACGATTTAGCTAGCCTGGAGCGTATGTTGGACACTGAGAAAGAAAATGTGGTTATCATCCCATCTGTTCAGGAAGCGCAGGTTAATAGAATTGTGACAACCTTAAAAGGAGCAGCTGAAAGAACTAAAACGAATGTGACATTGTGGGGCTTGCCAGATTGGATGAAATACAATACAGTCAATCCGGAGGATATTCATAAGTTGAATGGGCATATATTCTCGTATTATGCGGTTGATTACCGAGATGCGCTAATTGAGGATCGTATCAAGTCCTATCGCCATTGGTTTAAAACAGAACCTATTGCTATATCACCATTCTTCCAGGCGGCTTCCGTTCAATCCAATATGAGCCGATATAGCCTGTGGGGGCATGACGTTACTTATTACTTCATTAGCGCCATACGCGATTACGGAAAGAATTTTCCTCACTGCATCCAACATCATCATCCACATACGCTGCAATCAAAGTTAAATTTTATGAGGGTATCAAATTGGGGTGGTTTTTATAATCATGGTCTTTTCGTTGTAAAATTTAGTTCTGATTTTAAAGTAGAAATAGAAGAAATTAAATAGCATCTCTAACATTGGATGGGGTCCATCGGAAAACCGATGAAGGTTCCGAATGCTGTTTAGGGCTCATCGGAAAACCGATGGAGGTTCAAAATGCTGTTTTAGGGTTCATCGGAAAACCGATGAAGGTTTCGAACGCTGTTTAGGCTCTATTAGAAAACTGATGAAGGTCCCGAACATTGCTTAGGTCTCATCAGAAAACTTATGGAGGGATATGTTCATAATTCTGTGTCACACACTTATGGAGGTTTCGGATGATGTTTAAGGTAGGGTTTCTAATTTGTTACTGAAAAAAGAATTTTTGGAAACTAAAGAGGTATATATCAGGTAATAATCAAGGTGTTGCATGTAACAAATAAAGCTCCAAAGGAGCGTCACGTATAAGCGCAGGCTATAGGCCTGCGGTATTAGAGCTATACTATCATAGCTCTGAAGGAGCGCTACGTGATATAAATAAATTTGTAGCTTCTAAGCACTTAACAAATACCAAACTAATATAAATAGTATCAGGTAGGTTATGACGAAAGGTGTGTTTGGAATTAATCACGTATCGGCCTTTCAGGCCTCCATCCAATATTTGTCATAAAGACAGGCCTTATTTCACTGCGTTCAAACAACCTGTCCTGATACGAATTTGCCTTTCAGGCAATATTTTCAGAACGTAAATAACGCCTCAACGAGAAGAGTTTCTAATTTGTTGTTAGGACTTTATTTTTCAAAAAATAAGGTGAAAATCGGAATATCAGATTGGATACCCTATGTTTAGAGCCTATCGGAAAACTGATAAAATTTTAGGTTCACAAATTACATCAATCAACACAAATTGAGAATTGCTTTGTCTAAAGGCGGATTCCCTGCCCCTGCGTCTCAAAGCGAATTGCCATCAGCTTTTTTATGCTATCTTTGCACAAATTTTTGTGAATGGTATCAATTAATCAGTTAACAGTTGACTTTGGAGGTCATAAACTCTTCGAGGAGATAACCTTTTTGATCAACAATAAAGATCGAATTGGGCTTATTGGTAAAAATGGTGCCGGTAAGTCAACTTTATTAAAAATTATCGCTGGGTTGCAGGAAGCTACCAGTGGTAATGTTAGTATGCCTAAGGGGCTTAAAATAGGATACCTGCCACAGCATATGAAATATACAGATACGCGATCTGTAGTTGAAGAAGTTGAACTGGCATTTGCTGAGCTTAAGGGCTTAGAGCAACAAATAACTGATATTAACAATGAGATAGCCGAACGAACAGATTACGAATCTGAATCGTACATGGCCTTGCTCGATAAGCTCAATGAAAAGAATGAGCGCTTTAACCTGTTAGGAGGGGCCAATCATGAAGCGCTAATTGAAACTACTTTAAAAGGATTAGGCTTCGAGCGTAGCGATTTTAGTCGTAATACAGGTGAGTTTAGTGGTGGATGGCGTATGCGTATCGAATTGGCGAAGATATTGCTTCAACAGCCGGATATATTTCTGTTAGATGAGCCTACGAACCATTTGGACATCGATTCGATACAGTGGCTCGAGGATTTTCTAAAGACTTATAGCGGAGCTGTAGTACTTATTTCTCACGATAAAGCCTTTCTTGATAATATTACCAAGCGAAGTATCGAGATTTCTCTTGGCAGAATCTATGATTATAAAGCCAACTATTCAAAGTTCATTGAGCTGCGTAAAGAGCGTCGTGAACAACAGATAAACGCTTTCAAGAATCAGCAAAAGAAGATTGAGGACACTGAAAAGTTCATTGAACGCTTTCGTTACAAAGCAACTAAGTCAGTGCAGGTTCAGTCACGTATTAAGCAACTGGATAAGCTGGATCGCATTGAAGTAGATGAATTTGATAATGCGGCTCTTAATATAAAATTCCCGCCGGCGCCCCGTTCAGGAGCTGTTGTAGTTGGTGGTGAGAGTGTAACAAAATCATACGGCGAATTATTGGTGCTGGATGATGTGGATATTACGATTGAGCGCGGTGAAAAGGTGGCTTTTGTAGGGCGAAATGGTGAAGGAAAAACCACCATGGCCCGTATCATCATGAGCGAACTTGCACACCAGGGAAAGTTGAACATCGGGCATAATGTGAAGATAGGCTATTTTGCCCAGGATCAGGCTGAACGATTGGATGATAATCACACGGTATTTGATACCATTGATGTGGTGGCCGTTGGCGATATTCGCACTAAGATCAGAGATTTGCTGGGAGCCTTTATGTTTTCAGGTGAAGATGTTGATAAGAAAGTATCAGTATTGTCTGGTGGTGAACGAACCCGCTTAGCGATGGTTAAGTTGCTTTTGGAACCGGTGAACTTACTGATCCTTGATGAGCCAACAAACCACTTGGATATGCGCTCTAAAGATATCCTTAAGCAGGCCTTACGCGATTTTGACGGAACTGTTATTCTGGTTTCTCATGACCGTGAATTTTTAGATGGCTTGGTTGATAAGGTGTATGAATTCAGGCATCGGAAAATAAAAGAGCATTTAGGTGGCATCTATGAGTTCTTAGAGAAGAAGAAGCTGGAAAACCTGAATGACTTAAATGCCAGCATAGCTTCGAAAAAGAAGGATAGTCCAAAGCAAGAACAGTCAAAAGCTAAGCTATCATTTGAAGAGCGCAAGGAGCTAAATAAAAAGATTAAAAAGGCTGAGCGTCAGGTGGAGGCATGTGAGAGCAATATTGCTGATTTTGAGCTCAAACTGGGAGAGCTTACTGAACAGATAAATAAACCTGAGAACGCCTCTGATCAAAGCTTGTTTGTGGCCTATAAAGATGCCGAAACAGCGCTTGAAAAAGAAATGGAAAACTGGGAATTGGCCCAGGAATCATTAGAGCAGTTGGTAAAACAAAAAAACGAATTGGATTAATTATGGCAAAGCAAGATAAAGAACAGCAAATGGTATTTGGCATCAGAGCCGTGCAGGAAGCAATCACCGCTGGTAAAGAGATTGAGAAAGTAATGATTAAAAAAGGCCTTCAGGGAACTTTGTTTCAGAAGTTTCTTGAATTGGTTCGTAGCCATAATATCCCTTTTCAGTTTGTACCAATTGAAAAACTAAATCGTACTTCAAGGCAGAATCATCAGGGAGTTATTGCTATGATTTCTCCGGTTACCTATCAGGATATTGAGCAGCTTATCCCATCGATATACGATGAAGGCAAAGAGCCTTTTGTACTGGTGCTCGATCATATTACTGATGTGCGTAATTTTGGGGCTATAGCTCGTACGGCCGAATGTGCTGGTGTTGATGCTATTGTTATCCCGGAAACAGGAGCGGCAGCTGTTACAGCTGATGCCATTAAAACATCAGCAGGTGCTTTGCATACCATGCCGGTTTGTCGCGTACGTAGTCTGATTTCAACGATTGAGTTTTTACAGAACAGTGGGCTGAAGATTGTTGCTGCGACTGAGAAAGGTGCTGTTAACTATGATCAGGCCAATTATCGTGGACCAATTGCTCTTGTAATGGGTGCCGAGGATCGTGGTGTGGATGCTAAGATCTTGGCCGCTGCTGAAATTAAGAGTAAAATTCCTATTCTTGGCGAGATAGAATCGCTAAATGTATCTGTGGCCGCAGGTATTTTGATGTACGAAATCGTTAAAAAACGATCTTAGTATTTTTCTTATATCAGCGATTACCCAAATGTTAAATAATTATTTTTAACATTTGGGCGTGTAAACTCTATGTTACCTGTAAACAGTGGCGAATAGTCAATCATTGATTTGATTATTCGTCATAGAAAAAGATGCTTTCATCCCGAAAAATTTGATTTTTGTCATATCTTTTCTAAATTCGATGCGTTTTGCGATGATTTAAATCACATTTTTTTAATCAAAAGCAACGCTTATGATTCACAAGGAAAGAGTCCTGAAGGCACTGAACCGAGAACAACCGGATAGGGTGCCATTTTTCTACTGGGACGTCCCTGAATTTGGTGCTAAGTTGATGGAGCACCTGGGGTTTCAGAATCGCGATCAGTTATTGGAATATCTGGATGTTGACTTTCGTTGGGTCGAACCGGATTATATTGGAGAGAATTTAGTAGGTGAGGATGGACTTACTAAAAAGGATATTTGGGGTGTTGGGTATTCAAGGGTTAAAAATGGTCAGTTTGAATATTGGGAAGCTGCCAATTTTCCTTTGCAAGGCCAAACCGATCCTGAGGTGTTAGAAGATTATGAGTGGCCAACAACCGACTTGTTTGATTTTGAATCGTTACCTAAGAAAATTAAAAATTACAAAGATTACGCTGTGATGACGGCACCTGGCTACTCTTCGCCTGGGTTGTTTCGCATTATACAGCGCTTATTAGGGCGTGATGCATTTCTGGATGTCATCATGTATCACCCTAAGTTTTTTGCCGCACTGGCAGAGAAGGTGAGTGGTTTCTACCTCGATTTTATTAAGAAAACCTTTGATCATGCCAATGGTGGTATTGACTTTATCCGGATAGCCGATGACTTTGGTAGTCAGGCCGGATTGTCAATTAGCAACGACATTTGGGAACAAAATGTCAAACCTGTTCTGGAAGCTTACATTTCAGTACCTAAATCACAAGGTGTAAAGTTCTATATGCATTCCTGCGGTGGCGTACGTAAGTTATTGCCTGAATTCATCAGTTTAGGAGCTGATGTGCTTGATCCGATTCAAACCCGGGCGAATGGCATGGAACCAAGTGGGCTAAAGACTGATTTTGGTAACTACATAACTTTTTGCGGTGCTTTGGATGAAGAATTATTACTTCGTCAGGGAACACCTCAGCAGGTTAAAGATGGTGTTAATTCATTGCTTGACACAATGGCTCCTGGTGGTGGTTTTATATTAGGGCCATCGCACAAGCTAAAAGTAGAAACGCCGGTTGAGAATGTTATTGCCATGTATGAGGCAGCCAAGGATTGGAAATATTAAGAAATTAAAGCAAAGGAGGTCAATCAAAGGCCTCTAACGAATAATCGCATAACACAATTTGAGCCTTGTATCCTGAGTGGGGATGCAAGGCTTATTTCTTTCCATTCATACCTGAAATCCACAAGCTTATTCTATTTCCCGCTGATTACGCTGATTGTCGCAGAATTTTATGAACTTAGAATGCGGGAAAATACTATCAGCGAAAATTAGCGTTATCTGCGGGTTCTGAAATTCCGCTTGCAGAATTTAGGTCATAAAAATAATTCGTTCATTATCGACATTATTCTTACCTTTGCAGCCGCTAATTCAAAATCCTTTTTGTAATTGCTTCAGGCAATTAAATCCTTTCAAAATATTAATGAATATAGCTTCTGGGAGCTATCGAATTGTTATGTGTAAATTTTAAATTATTATACATGGTTTTTATTAAAGAACTAACACAAGGTTCAAGCCTTAAAAACGAGGTGCTTTCAGGTATTACTGTGGCAATTGCATTGGTGCCTGAGGCCATTGCATTTTCATTTATTGCAGGTGTTGATCCTTTAATTGGATTATATGCAGCCTGTATTATGGGATTTTTCACTTCGCTGTTGGGCGGCCGTCCTGGAATGATCTCCGGTGCAACAGGGGCAATAGCAGTGGTTGTGGCAGCAACAGTTCAGGAGTATGGAGAAGCCTATTTGTATCCGACCATCATACTGGGTGGAATGATGCAAATGGCAGTTGGTGCTTTAAGGTTAGGAAAATTTATCCGTTTGGTTCCGCACTCGGTAATGCTTGGATTTGTTAATGGATTGGCCATTGTAATTTTTGCAGCACAATTTCCGATGTTCGGAAGTGATGCTTCCGGCGTGTTCGCCTATTACACCGGATCAGAAATGTATGTACTGTGTGCATTGGTTGCATTAACGATTGGTATTATGGTACTCTTACCACGTTTTACAAAAGCGATACCATCAGCTTTGGTTGCTATCCTGGTTATTGCGGGTATTTCCTTCATTCCCGGGGTTGAAACGCCGACTGTTTTAAACCTGTTAAAAGGTAAATCAATGCAAGGAGGTTTACCATCGATATTTACTGATTACCCTGCTGATTTATTTAGTATGACCACCTTAAAAATCATCTTCTTACCTGCCTTAAGTGTGGCAGGAGTAGGTCTTATTGAGAGCCTCTTGACGCTAACGATCATAGATGAGCGTACAGATACACGAGGTAGTGGTAATCGTGAAAGTATAGCTCAAGGTATTGCCAACTTTGTTTCTGGTATTTTCGGTAGTATGGGAGGTTGTGCAATGATCGGACAAAGTATGATCAATATTAATTCCGGCGCACGCGGACGTTTATCCGGTTTAGTAGCGGCCATTACGTTGTTGGCTTTCATTATGTTTTTGTCACCGATAATAGAGCAGATTCCGGTTGCTGCGTTAATTGGCGTTATGTTTATGGTGGCTTATGGTACGTTTGAATGGTCGAGTATCAAAAATTTTAAAAAGACGCCGTTTGCTGATTTCTTAATTATGGTTATCGTTGCGCTGATAACGGTTGTGTTTCATAACCTGGCATTAGCTGTGGCAATTGGTGTTATCCTGTCAGCATTGTCGTTTGCATGGGAGCACGCAATTGGTATTCATGCGCGTCGTCGTTTTGATGAAAACAATATTAAGCACTATGATATTCATGGTCCATTATTTTTTGGATCAACAACTTCATTCGCAGAATTATTTGATGTGAAAAATGATCCGGATAAGATAATCGTTGATTTTGAAAGTAGCCGTGTGGTTGATCAAAGTGGGATAGAGGCTATTCGAAAACTAAACGAACGTTATCAGGAATCGAATAAAGAAATTTCATTCGTCAACTTGTCAAAAGGATGTAAAGACTTGCTGGCAACAGCTAAGATTGATGTTTCAATTGATCCTGATAAGCGCAAGTTTATGGTCGTGTACGATGCATAATAAGAAAAGATCAATGAATAAATAAAAGAGCCGATGGACTGATACTTCATCGGCTCTTTTACATTTATATCTAATGGCTGACTAAGGCAGTTTATGGACGGGGGATAGTCGATTCTATCTGGTTTAGAATTCTAACAGGAGACATATATATTTCTGATTTATAACTTTTGTATTCGTCACAAGCTTCTGAATCATGTAATACGTATGATGCCCATTTGTATAAATTTTGACCAAATCCGGCTGCAATCGTCAGGCTGTCCGTGTGATGTTCCACCTTCTTTTTGCCTTTGACGGATAAGTACTGGTAGCCTCTTTCCAGTATACCGGTCATTTTACGGCTTTCGTAATCTCTTATGTGCATAAGTTCATGCGCAAACAAGCCAATTCTCGCCTCCTGAGGCACATCCTCTAACTTAACGCCCTTAAACGATGCGTTATTATTAACTAAGATAACATAGCGACGATTTCTTTTGCCCAGAAAGATTGATCCGAAGTTTGGACGAGCCGCCATAGTTGTCTTAAGCTTTTTATTTTTGATCTTAATACGGCAGTTATGCAAATCGTCAAATTCCGAATAAGGAACCAGGAAGTCGTTGAGGTACGATTGTTGAAATGTGGTATCAACTTTTAACCGACCTACTTTATTGTATTTTTTAATTTTCTCCTGCACATGAGCTTGTGCACTTATTACAGCAGAAATTGCCAAACCTGTAAATAATCCAACCCACTCTTTCAACACCATAACCAAACAAGTTTTGATTATTATTTATGCAATTTGATGCCGAAATGTTTCATTTTTTGTGTTAAAAAATGTGAATCATTGTTTTAAGGTTTGTTAAGATGAAAAAAAATAAGGCTAATAATCACTTTTAGGTAATTATCAGCCCGATATCTTTTAGCTCATCTGCATTGAATGTAGTTTTTTATAAATTCCGTCTTTAGCAATCAATTCATCATGCGTACCGGTTTCCACAATTTTCCCTTCATTGAAAACACAAATCATATCTGCATTGCGCACCGTTGAAAGGCGATGGGCAATAACCAGTGAAGTGCGATTTTTCATTAGGTTTTCCAAAGCATCCTGAACCAATCTTTCCGATTCAGTATCAAGTGCAGATGTTGCTTCATCTAAAATTAGAATCGGTGGATTTTTTAAAATCGCTCGAGCAATACTTAAGCGCTGTCGCTGACCGCCTGAAAGTTTACTGCCGCGATCACCAATAACGGTTTGGTAACCATCTTCAGAACTTGCTATAAAGTCATGTGCATTAGCCACTTTGGCGGCGTTGATAACATCTTCCTCTGTGGCATGTTCTACACCAAAGGTAATGTTGTTGTAGATGGTATCGTTAAATAAAATTGCTTCCTGGTTAACGTTACCCATCAATTCACGCAAGTCAAAGAGTTTTAAATCTTTAATGTTAATGCCATCTATGAAAATACCACCTTCCTGCACATCGTAAAAGCGAGGTAGTAAATCTACAAAAGTTGTTTTACCACTACCGGACTGACCAACGAGGGCCACTGTTTTTCCCTGTGGTATTTCAAGGCTAACATCCTTTAGTACCTTGACATCATCTTCGTATTCAAACTTGATATTACGGTACTCAATTTTATTCTTAAACTCTTTTATTTCTTTTGATCCATCATGTTCTTTAATGTCGAGATCAGCGTCCAGCACTGCTTCAATACGTTCGTAGGCTGCCATTCCTTTTTGAATGCTGTAGGCTGCTTGAGAAAAGGCTTTAGCAGGATTAATAATTTGATAGAACATCCCTAAATAGGCAAAGAAAGTCGACATGTCCAGACTTTTATCCTCATTAAGAATCAATGATCCACCATACCACAATATGATAACAAACACAATAGTACCTAAGAACTCGCTTGTAGGATGAGCCAGATGACGTCTTCGTTGTAGTGTATTCATGGTTCGGCGATAACTCTCTACCTCGCTGGTAAAGCGTCCAGCCATGCGATTCTCAGCATTAAAGGCTTTGATTATTCTTAATCCGGATAATGACTCATCAATGATTCCTAGTATGTTTCCTAGCAAAGTTTGTCCTTTTCGGGAAGTTTTTTTAAGACTCTTTCCAATTCGTCCTATAGCAAAACCGGCAATTGGTAACACTACAAAAACGAAAAGTGTTAACTCAAGGCTGACATAAAACATTGAAATTAAAACTACCAGTATGATGATCGGATTTTTTAGAAACATATCTAAGGATGACATAACAGATGTTTCAACCTCCTGTACATCGGCAGTTGATCTTGCCATCATATCACCCTTACGCTCATTGCTATAAAATCCCAAAGGCAATTCAATCATTTTATTGTAAATGGCCTTACGTATATCACGTGTTACACCATTTCTAATACCAACCGTTGTATATGAGGCGAGGTATGCAAAGCCTACCTTAAGTAATGTTGTGATAATTCCGAATAGTCCAAGGTAGAGTAATGTGGCACCGGGGCCGTACTTAAGTTTGATAAGTGTGATGTAGTAATTGATATTATTGAATAGGGCATCTTTATCAAATGACCATTCCATTAATGTTTTAACTTCTTTATCATCTTGCAATATAACCTGAAGCATTGGAATCATTGCCAACATCGAAAAGACAATAAATAAAGCACCCAACAGGTTGAATAGAAATGTCAATGCAAGCTTAGCTTTGTATGGAGGAAGGTAAATGCGTAATACGCGAAAAAAATCTTTCATTTTTGTATTTAGATTGTATTTATGTCAATATGGCAGATGAGTTGCCTTATGCACGTATTGCAATCATCCTGCCATAAACGAAAACGGGCAGTAAAAGTAAGTTTTTACTGCCCGAAACCCAAACATGTTGGTGTTATTATATCTTAAATACGCCTGTGTAAGAATGTGGTGTCAATGCACGCATCTCTTCTTTGACTTCTTCAGAAACGTTAAGTGTTTCAATAAAAGCAGCCATTGTTTTGGCGTTAATTTCATCGTTTGTACGTGTTAATTCCTTTAAGGCTTCGTAAGGATTTGGATACCCTTCGCGACGAAGAATTGTTTGGATGCCCTCTGCAACAACAGCCCAGTTATCTTCCAAATCGTTTTTGATGGCATCTTCGTTAAGCAATAATTTACTTAATCCTTTTGCTAATGAACGAATAGAAATAACAGAGTGTGCCAATGGTACACCAATATTACGTAATACGGTTGAATCTGTTAAGTCGCGCTGAAGACGCGATACTGGCAGTTTTTCGGCCAGGTGAGAGAAAATAGCATTAGCAATACCTAAGTTTCCTTCAGCATTTTCAAAGTCAATTGGATTTACTTTGTGTGGCATTGCACTCGACCCAACCTCACCTTTTTTAATCCTCTGCTTGAAGTACTCCATCATGATGTACGTCCAGAAATCACGAGCAAGGTCTAATAAAATAACGTTAATACGTTTGAAGTTGTCAAACGATGCCGCCATATTATCGTAGTTCGAGATTTGGGTTGTTACCTGTTCACGATCCAACTTAAGAATGTTGTTTACAAAGTTGTTACCAAAATCAACCCAGTTAATTTCAGGATAAGCAGCATTGTGTGCATTGAAGTTTCCTGTTGCTCCACCAAATTTAGCAGAACATGGAATGCCTTTCAATAGAGCCAATTGCTTGTTTAAACGCTCAACATATACTTTCATCTCTTTTCCCAAGCGAGTTGGAGAAGCTGACTGTCCGTGTGTTTTAGCCAACATTGGAATATCTTTCCACTCCATAGCCAACTCATCAAGAGTCTGGATCAGTTCTTCTAAAAGTGGATAGTAAATATCATGAACAGCATCACGAAGTGAGTAAGGAACAGCTGTATTATTAATATCCTGAGATGTTAAACCAAAGTGGATAAATTCTTTGTATTTGTCCAGTTTTAATTCATCAAATTTTTCTTTGATAAAATACTCAACTGCCTTAACATCATGATTGGTAACTGATTCGATCTCTTTAATTCGATCAGCATCTTCCAGCTCAAAGTTTTTATAAACTTTACGCAATGCGTCGTAAAGGTTTTTGTCAAAGTCGGCCAATTGAGGTAATGGCTGCTCGCAAAGTGCAATAAAATACTCTATTTCAACAAGTACACGGTAACGGATTAAAGCGTATTCTGAAAAATACAAAGCTAATCCATCTACTTTGTTTCTGTATCGTCCATCAACAGGCGATATGGCAGTCAATAATTGAATATCCATCATTTTTTATATTTGATTTTTGGCAGTGCAAAAGTAGTAAAATTTAAGTGAAAAGCTTAGTTTTGGCTTTAAACGATTTCACATACAATTTCAAAAATTAATGAATTATCGTCAAGGTTTTCAGCTGGGAATGAAGTCATATTCCCAAGCTTTGTCATTTATATTTAAAAATCATTTAGGCTGGTACTTTATTTTCCCGGTACTTTTCAATATCGTCTTATTTCTGCTTGGATTTTATTCAGTTTCATCACTGAGCGACGGTGTTATTGAATCGCTAAATGAATGGACGAATATTGATCAATGGAGTTTTTGGGGATCATCTGTATTAGTGGGCGTCATTAAAGGGCTTATATGGATCGTTCTCCGTGTTTTATTCTTTATAATCTACGCCTATTTTGGCGGTTATGTGATTTTGATCCTTATGTCGCCGGTATTCGCTTTTTTGTCTGAAAAGACAGAAAGGATTATCAATGGACAGAATATTCCTTTTAACTGGTCGCAATTTTTGAAAGATGTTTTGAGAGGTGCCTTATTGGCCATACGAAATATGACTGTAGAACTTTTTTTTACTGTGATTCTGTTTGTGGTAAGTTTTATTCCGGTTGTAGGTTATATTACACCTGTTATTTTATTTTTCATCTCAGCTTATTTTTATGGTTTCTCTTTTATGGATTATACCTTTGAAAGAAGGCGGTTTAAGGTAGATGCAAGTATTCGGTTTATGCGTCAAAATAAAGGATTAGCCATTGGAAATGGTTTCGTATTTTCCCTGGTTTTACTTATTCCTTATATAGGTGTGATGCTCGGAGGCTTTGTAGCCGTTATTTCTGTTGTAGCAGCAACTATTGCGGCATGTAAAGCATTTGAATCCCAAGATTGTATTTAAGTCCTTGACTGATAAAAAAGTGTCAGATATATGATGTAATTCACTATTTATGGTGATTTTTTTGTCATAAATCCTCTCTAGTTTTGTATCATGTTTAAATGAGTATTAATACACAACAACTAAAAAGGATGATATCTAAAAACATTGCAATAATCGGGGGAGGTAACCTTGGTTCATCAATCGCAAAAGGCTTGGTGAAAAGTGGTTTAATGCAGGCCAACCAAATAACTATCACTAATCTTGAGCTTGAGCTTATTCAGCATTTGAAAGATGAAGACGGTTTTAATATAACAACGAATAACATTGAGGCCATTGAAGGTGCTGGAATTGTTATTATCGCTGTAAAACCAACAGTTGCACGTGGATTATTGGCACAGCTCAACGAAACTCTGGTTTCAGGAGATCATGTTGTTATCTCAGTTATTTCTGGGATTAAGATTGATGATTTGGAGGGATTTTTAGGCCAAATGCCAATTATCAGAGCAATGCCTAATACGGCCATTGCAATTCAGGAGTCGATGACGGCACTTTCGTTTAATGAAAAAGGATTGCAATACAAAAAAGAAGTGGTTGAAATCTTTGATCAGTTAGGTTCTACCATGATTATACCTGAGTCGCAGATGCCTGCAGCAACAGTTTTGGCCTCATGTGGTATTGCTTTTGCACTTAGATTCTTACGAGCGGCATCGCAGGGAGGTATCGAAATAGGATTCTCATCAAAGTTATCACAAGAGATTGCAGCTCAGATTATGAAAGGAGCCTCCAAACTGATTATAGAAAATAATTCACACCCTGAGCCTGAGATTGATAAAGTAACAACGCCTCTTGGAGTAACCATTAAATCCCTAAACAAGATGGAGTACGAAGGATTTAGCTCATCGCTAATTCAGGGTGTTGTTGCAGGATATAATAAAATATTGGAAACTGAATCATAGAACATTCATGTTTTAGATGATTACACTCAAAAAAAAGAGGCTTTCAGATTTCTGAGAGCCTCTTTTAATAAACCAAAACTTATTCCAAACTATTACAAAAACAAACTATTTACACTGTTTCGCGGCGAGGACAATGTGGAAGTTTAACCTCACCTTCCTTAGTTTCATAGCAAGACTCCATACAGTCGTTAGGGTCACAACATGTATGGCAAACTCGTTTATAAGCTGCATAGCTTTTTAATTCAACACCTGGAGCCATAAAGTCGTCCTTAACAGGCTCGTCTTTCATTAAATCGGTGCTTAAGTATTTCTTATTGTCATCAGCAAATACTGTTACAACTACTGCATCAGGGCCTAGCTCTTCTTGTATTTTCAATGCTCCCAAGAAGTTTGCTCCGCTGGAAATACCAACGCCTAAACCTAATTCTGCGCTAAGTTTTTGAGCCATAATGATTGAATCTCCATCATCAACCGCAACAATTTCATCTAACTCATCCAACTTAACAATTGATGGTATAAACTCATCTGAGATACCTTGAACACGGTGTTTACCTACTTTGTAACCCGTACTCATTGTTGGTGAATTTGATGGCTCAAGTGGATGGATTTTAATTCCAGGAACTTGCTCCTTTAGGTATTTACCAACACCCATTACAGTACCACCAGTACCAACACCAGCAACAAATGCATCTGGTTGCAACGAGCGGAAACGTAATTGCCAAAACAATTCAGGTCCGGTTGTTGTGTAATGTGCTTCGCAGTTATCATAGTTAGAAAACTGACGTGGAAGAAATGTATTTTCGTTATCAGCGGCCAGTTGATTTGCCATTTCAATACTTCCAAGGAAACCACCTTCTTCTGGAGTAACCAATCGAATGTTGGCACCAAAACTCTTAATAAGGTTTTTACGCTCATCGCTCATCCAGTTAGGCATGAAAATAGTTACAGGGTGTCCCATTGCTTTTCCTACTCCAGAAAATGCAATTCCTGTGTTACCACTTGTCGCTTCAATAATCTGATCACCCTCTTTTAAGTGGCCATTTTCGTAGGCTTTATTTAAGATATGAAAAGCCATACGATCTTTAATACTTCCGGTTAGATTTAAGAATTCTGCCTTGGCATAAATTTTTCTAACGGATCCTTTGTACTCAAATTCAATTGCCAGTAAAGGCGTGTTCCCGATCAAGGTTGAGATACCTTGCATTCTTTTGTTCTGTTTTTGACTCATATATATAGATTTTGTGACTGGGATTCAAATCAAAATTTGGTGTTTTTTAATTTTAGTATTAAGACACTTAATTATCATGTTTGGGTGACACAAAGTATCTATTTTTTTCGAACTGAGATATGATTTATCGCACGGGGTATTAATCTAATACTAGTGAATCTGTCCGATTTTCTGAGATGATAAGTAAGGTGGGCAGGTGATCACTGGTACCTCCGTTGTAACGTGGTCCTATATAGGTGCGATAAGGTTTAACGCCATAATATGAACGATCTTCTTCCACGAGAAATGGTAAGTCAATGATTTTTAGGTTGGACGAATATTTGTCGTTCAATGTATTCGATATGAGTATGTGATCAATTTGCGACCATTGCCCTTTGTATTTGTAGGTACCTGTTACGCCTTTATGATTTGTTTCAAGTAATTTCGGAACGATGAGTTGATGTCCGGCAATTAGCTGTTTTAATGATTGGGCTTCTGTATCGGCATTAAAATCGCCCATCAGTATGCAATGACAATTGCGATCTATTGATTTTATGGAATCTAACAGGCTTGACACGCAATTTGATGCATGTACTCTTTTGGGTTCTGAAGCCAGCGTGCCACCTCTTTTTGAAGGCCAATGGTTGACAATCACATGTATCGAGTCCCGGTTGTTAAAACATAAATGTGTATAAAGCGCATCTCGGGTATAAAAGTTATTGTCAGGCCTGGAAATATTAACAGGGGATGATTTAATCACCTTTACCTTATCTTGTCTATAAAGCAATGCTACGTCAATGCCTCGTTTATCTGGAGATTCAAAATGTATGTATTTGTATCGAAGGCTTCTTAAGCCTGTTTCGTAGATTAATTGTTTGAGAACATTGCTGTTTTCTACTTCGCATAAACCAATAATGTCTGGTGGCTGCCATTGATTAGCGGATAAGATGACTTTGGAAATGCTATTGAGTTTTTGACGTAACCTGTAATGGTTCCAGCGTTTATTACTTTCAGGAGTAAATTCTTCATCGTATTTAAGACTGTCATCCTCACAATCAAATAAGTTTTCGACGTTATAAAACATCACGGATAATAATGAATTATCGCTGACTTGACCAAAAGAATGCAGGTAGCATAATGAAATAATACAAACGAATGACAGGCGCATTATTTTTTTTCTATACGTTCATATGCGCCCAGGTCAGGACCTTCATCTTCAAGACGATTGTTGCCAAGAATATCCGTTGGAAATGGCTTAGCTAATTCTAAATTGGCTATTGTATCCTTGGCGGGGGAGAGTGTATCCAGCTGGTAGTTATATTCGTTAATGTTTTTAAAGTTCGGATCCACATTACGAAAAATATTCTTAAACTTAGTTTCATCACTCATGTCCAGATCCTCAGAGGCTTTTATGATACTACTTTGAAATTGATATTTAGCATCAGTGTCCATAGGGATGTCTTCGGTATACTCAATGTCAAAGCCAAGTTCGGATCGATTGTTACCATAAATAATGCAGTTATTAAAATTGGCTTTTTTCAAGGGTATTATTTGTGCCTCATTGTTCTTGTCAAGAAAATAATTGTTAAGAAAAACGGCTGGAGCACTTCTGAATGTCCAATCGAAATAATTTGCAAAAGTACAATGGTCAAACGTGTAAGAACCTCCAACGGTAAGAGCTGCGGAATTTTTGCCACAATCGCCAAAGACACTATTTGAGACCTCGATGTTTGAGGTCTGAGCCAACAAACCAAAGGTGCTGATGTGCTCTATAACTGTATTGTTGATAGTGATAGGCTCGCTGTTTATACCGACAGAATCTGCCAGAATGCCCATCATACCATTTTTTATTATGCAATTATTAAATTTAGATGGCCCTGAACCAGGTAAAAGATGGATGTATCCCCATTGACCTGGCTTATCCATGTACCATTCTTCCTGTCGATGACCTGCAAATAAAACCGGTTCTTCAACGCTGCCATTTACCTCCAGGGTGCCAAGTACCAAAAGGCTGGCATCTTTGTAAAAATACAAACGTGCACCAGGATCAATACTTACGGATTCGGTGGTATCCACTAAAACGTAATCATAGATCAAATATGGTTTCTCGTTAGTTAAAGTCTGCGATTTTAATATCTGCTCTTTTAATATCACAACATCTTGTCCATAGGCAACTAATTGAACGGTCTGCATGCGATCTTTGGTCCTGAAATAGATAGAGTCAGTTACAACAAATGGTTTATTGCTACCTATTGGGTCTATTGTTACTTCAACAAAAATATACAGGCTGTCGTTGGCTCTTATTTGTATTTCTTCGAGATGATTTTCAGAATATCCATTGATGTTGAGCCTGAAGCCGGATTCCTCACCACCTGCCAATTCAATTGACTCAATGGACATGTCTTCGGGATATGGATTGTAAACTCTGAAATTCTTGGTAGTGGAACCTATAGAAGTAAAAATAGTATCGAACATGATGGTGTCGGTAGAAAAAGTTAATCCTTCTTCACCGCCTCTAAACACAAACTCCCGTTCACACGCCAGAATGGTAATAGTGCTTAAAATAAATAGTATGGCACGACCAATCCAATTCATATTCTCAATAGTCTTTGTCAACTGATCGTTCGGAAATGAGCAGTTGAATTTGGTTTAAGGCTAATAGTGCAAAATAACAAAAGCTTATCCAAAAAAACAATACATTTTTTCACATTTCTACATATAAATTTTACAAAAATTAACGAAGTCATGTTTAACTCTGCATTATGAACGATAAAAATCAATTTCTATTGCCAAAAATGTTTAATGATTTGAGGTGATATTACCCTGAATTAGCCCTTAAGCTTTTATCCATTAATGAGATTAATCCGTTAGTTTTTCTGTTTTGCGGTATGATTTACTACATTGGCTGGAAAATTCAAATCTATGGATAACTTAACTCAGAGGCCTTATACCTTCGACCGGGTGGTGCGTATGGTATTAACCGCGCTTATTTTTGGCGCTGTTTTATATGTAGTTAATCTGCTCAAACATGTACTGGGTCCGTTTATTCTGGCTGTTTTTATTGCATATTTACTTGATCCTTTGGTGTCTTTTGTTCAAGTTAAAATGAGGGTAAAGCATCGTGGTTTAGCGGTTTTACTCACGGTTTTCTTTGTGTGTTTAGTTTTATCCATAATGATGGTTTACCTGGTGCCTGCTTTTATTCAGGAGATGAACCGGATGGTGCACTTAATTCGAATTTATATGCAATCGGTAGATGTTCGAAGTGCTTTACCTTTTGAAATGGAAAAGAGTTTAAGAGAATTAATCCGTGAGTCAGAATTAATATCCTATCTAAGTGTTGATAATGTTTATCAGGCATTGAAAAAATTACTCCCTGGATTCTGGAACCTGTTTACCGGATCGATGCGGGTTATTGCTGGTATTGTTGGGGTGTTAATTGTTGTACTGTATACCATCTTTATTTTACTTGATTTTCAGAAGTTGGGGAAGTTGTGGCTTAGTATATTACCAGCACGATATCGTAGCGTTTCAGCCGAGGTGATGGAAGATTTAGGTCATTCAATGGATTTATATTTCAGATCACAAGGTCTGGTAGCTTTAATTGTTGGGGTATTGCTCGCCATAGGGTTTAAAATTATAGGCTTACCAATGGCCATTACTATCGGTCTTTTTATAGGACTGTTAAATATTGTACCATACTTGCAGTTGGTAGGTATTATTCCTGCAATGCTCTTAGCCTTGTTAAAGGCAATGGAGACTCAACAGAGTTTCTGGCATATTGCCTTATTGGTGCTGATTGTATTAACCGTTGTTCAAATTATTCAGGAAACCATATTGGTACCACGTATTATGGGAAAGGCCTATGGTATGAACCCTGCCATTGTTTTGTTGGCTCTGTCTGTGTGGGGGAGTTTAATGGGTTTGATGGGTATGTTACTGGCATTACCCTTAACATCGGTTATTTCATCTTATTATCGTCGTTTTGTACTGCATGAAGAAGAAACAAGCGAAACAGAGGAGAGTAAGGATATTATTGAAAAAGAATAAAAGGGCGCCCAAAACACTATATGCACCCGTTCACTGAGCGGAGTCGAAGTGATCATATGTTGAAGCCAAAGTGACTTAAATTTCATCTCGACTGCGCTCGATGAGCGAGTTTAGTTTTTGGGACACCTCTTTTAGTATCTAAAAATTGAAATTCGTGTATTATTTGGCAGACTATTTACGCGTGCTGTAAATAGTCTTGATACTTTGTACTTGATACTCTATACTTTTCTGGCTTGTCCAGGTTAGATATTATAACGAAATATTTAATCCAAGCAGGTATAACGCTCCCGTTTGATCTGCAAATCCGAATTGACGATCATTCGAATCAAATAAATTACGAGCATTTACAAAAACTGAACTGTTCTTATAAACTTTGTAAGACACTTTGGCATTAACGGTGGTGTTAGCCTTAATGTCAGCGACTCCTGAACCTTGTGATGTTAAATAATGGTATTGCGAATATGCATAATCATGTATATACGTTTGCTTTGAGTAGTAATTCATGCCGACAAATACATTAAGCTTCTCAATCGGTCTGTAATTGGCCGTCATGCCACCATAAAAACCTGGAGTTTGCTCATGAGTTTGATCGACTAACTGATACTGCGGATTCTCAAAAATACCATTGTCAGGTAATATTAACATTGGCGTTTCCTTTACCATTAAATCCTCCAAGCTAGTCTTTTGGATCGTACCAAATGCTTTAAGTTGGAATTTTGTTGATGGTGCGTAAAATACAGATGCAGTTAAACCAACTTGCTCAGCTTTAACCGTTGCATTTTGATATTGAAATGCCAAATGAAGGTAGCCTAATGGATTGTTGACGTCGGTAGGAGAGCCTAGTATTGTAGGTTCAAATGTTGAAAAATCTTCAGTTGTTGAATAAAAACCTTCTAAATCAACTTGTAATTTCTGCGATAATTGTCCGCGGTAACCTAACTCAAAAACACTGCTGGTAGCCAGATTCATGTGGTCATTACCAAGGTATTGAACAAATTGGCCATTCTCAGGTCGTCCTTCTTCCAGGTTCGTGTAGAAATCAACAATAACAGGACCTCTGTTTGCTTTTGAGTAGGATGCTCTAAGCAAATTGTTTTCATTTGGCTTGTAGGTACCAATTAGTTGATAGGTGAAATAGTGATCATCAGGCTTATTATAATGATCCATTCGCAAGGCAGCAATCAAGCGTAGCTTATCAGACGCTTTATAATCACCTCGAACATAATACGCAAAGTTAGATAATATGGCTTCACCATTTATGTATCCATTGTTCCTACCATCCGATGGCAGGTAGTTGGAATCGTCATATGCAACGCGTTGGTAACTAACTCCCGGACGAAGGGTTAAATCACCAAGTGACCAATCATATTCTAGAATAGCATCAATAGTATTATAGTCGTATTTAGAGGTGTTGCCGCTGCCTACATATATATCCTGTGTTCCAAAATTTCCTGATAATTGGAAGTTTAATCCATAAATATTACTTAGCGTATTGAAGTAATATGATTCAGATTCGCGAGAAGTAATAGGGGTGCGCGATCCCTCCATAAATACGGTCTGTGCGGTTGAGTTCTGGACACCTGCAGAAAGGCTAAAATCGACCTTTTTTGATGCCTTATAAAACATCCATGCATTAACCCCGTATTTATCTTTGGCCAGTTCAGACTGCTTATATGTTGGATGACCAGAAGGCAATGTGCCGCCTCCACTCATGTAATCAATCAAATTAGTATATGGACCATAGGTTCCATCCACCCAATTGTAATAGTCTTCAGTAAAACGATCACGTTTTTCGTAATTGGCACTAATTCTTGTTTTAAGCTTGTTTTCAGAGAATGAATTATTAATGGCAAAATCGGCAATTTGAGTACCAACATTTCCGGCCATTAAATTACCATCTACAGTAATTGCTTTGTCCTGTGCTCTTTTGGTGATGATGTTAACAACACCATTGACAGCATTCGGACCATATAAGGCCGTTGACGCGCCACGGATGATCTCAATTCGTTCCACATCAGTGATACTGACAGGCAAGGTCTCCCAGAAAGTACCACCATTCATGTTGTTAAAAACTTTTCGTCCATCCACCATGATAAGCGACATCGAATTCTCGGTAAAGAATGCAAAGTTTCCTGATGGAATATTGTCGTTACCCCTAATGTGAATGTCGTAATTACCATTGCTCTCTTCGCGTACGATAAAACCAGGCACCAGACGAAAAGCTTCTTCAATGGTTGTAGCACCTGAGTTGATAATTTCTTCTTTTGTAATAATTGATGATGAAAGAGGTGCATCAAAACTGTTTTCAGCTTTCTTTGATACCGCCACAATTTCCATATTCATCAAATCTTCAAGTGACATGTTAAAGTAATCAATAGTATCTCCTCCTATTGATTGGGCATTTGTATTAGCGCCACTCATCAACATCACTAATAACATAGCAATCCCAATTCCTCTTTTCATAAAGATGTATTTAAGTTTATAACGCATAGCATTGCAACTGACAGATGTGTGTCAATTGTAACTTATGCTTTTTGTATAGTTGATTATTGACGGAGATTTCCCCAATCTCCATGTTTGATATGCAGTTTATTTCCCCTATCCATGTGCGGACAACAACCTATGGTCTGAAGTCCGGCTAATTCCCCATTTTATTTGTTCGACATTCCCTATAACAAGTCTTCAAATTTTAAGCTTAAGTACGGGCTCGTTACTTAAAAGTTACAGCAATTGAGCGTTAAATAATATTCATTGTCTTTTTCGGTAAGTATCTATGGAATAGTAGAATAAATAGGTGAAAAAGTCAGATGTTAATCTTACTCGTTTTACAAATCAAAGTGATTAAGGAATAATTAATTATTTTTGGCAGATAAACATTTTGCATGTCCACAACTCTACTTATAACGCCACCATTTACTCAATTAAATACGCCTTATCCTGCCACTGCTTATCTAAAAGGGTACCTTAATTCCATTGGAAGAAAAGCGTTCCAGGTTGATTTAGGAATCGAAGTGATTAATGAACTTTTTAGCTCTGAAGGGTTAAGGAAGTTATTTAACAACTTTGAAGTAAAAGGCGATCTGTCGGAAAATGCATCACGCATTTATAATTTGAAGGATGGGTACGTCGGATGTATTGACTATATCATTGGTTTTCTCAGACAACCAAATACAATTGACGCGCAAAATATTTGTTACGGGGATATTCTTCCCGAAGCATCCAGATTCAATGATCTAAGCGATGATGATGCGGCCTTTGGGTCAATGGGGGTTATCGATAAGGCAAAACACTATTGCACCTTAATGCTGGAAGATTTGTCAGACTATATCGTTGAAGCAGTCGATCCAAATTTTGGTTTTAGCCGATATGCCGAACGATTGGCCAGATGTGCCTCCCGTTTTGATGAAATGTATGACCACCTTAGTACATCATTATCTTTTATTGAGAAGCTATTGATCGAACAGCTTCAGTTATGGATGGATAAAGTTTCTCCGCAGTTGGTGGCTATTTCTGTTCCTTTTCCGGGCAACATGCTGAGTGCCTTACGTATTGGTCAGTGGGTTAAAAACAACGATCCTGATGTTAAAGTAAGTATTGGAGGTGGATTTGTTAATACGGAATTACGGTCATTAAATGATAGTCGGGTATTTGAATTTTGCGATTTTATTACACTGGATGATGGTGAGATGCCGATTGCCTGTTTGCTGGAGTACTTGGAGGATAAAAGGGATGTAAAGCAATTAAAGCGGACGTTTATTGAGCATGAGGGAATCGTTGAATGGCTGGATGGAGCTGAAGAAAGTGATGTTCATCAAAAAGATACAGGAATACCTGATTACAGTGACATTAACTGGCATAAGTATATTTCTGTGGTGGAAGTGGCAAACCCTATGTTTAGGCTATGGAGCGATGGGGCCTGGTTGAAACTGACACTGGCGCATGGATGTTATTGGGGCAAATGTTCTTTTTGTGATGGATCATTGGATTATATAAAGCGCTATGAATCCTCCCCTGTTAAACTTACGGTAGATCGTATTGAAGCCATTATACAACAAACTCAAAAGCATGGTTTTCATTTTGTAGATGAAGCGGCATCACCGGCAATATTAAAAGAATTGGCATTGGAGATTATTCGACGCCGCTTGAATATTGTTTGGTGGACAAATATTCGTTTTGAAAAGAGTTTTAGTACTGATCTTTGCCTGCTGTTAAAACAAAGTGGTTGTGTTGCTGTTGCAGGCGGACTGGAGGTTGCTTCGCCACGTATTTTGAAATTGATAAATAAAGGGGTAACGCTTGAACAGGTTGCAAATGTTGCCAGCAACCTGACCAATGCAGGAATCATGGTGCATGCTTACCTGATGTATGGCTTTCCAGGGCAAACGGCACAAGAAACCATTGATTCACTGGAAGTGGTTCGTCAGTTGTTTGAGATGGGTGTTGTAAGTTCTGCTTTTTGGCATCAGTTCGCTTTAACGGCTCATAGTCCTGTTGGCCTAAAACCCGATACATTTAATGTGCAGGTTACCGGAGGAGTGGATGGTGAATTTGCAAATAACGACCTGCAATTTGTGGATATCAAAGGAGTGGATCACGGCAGGTATGGAGAAGGATTAAAGAAAGCATTGTATAACTACATGCATGGAGTATGTTTCGATTTTAGTTTGTCAGAATGGTTTGATTTTAAAGTTCCCGCAACCACGCTTCCTGCCAATTATATCGATTCACTAATTCATCAACAATCCATTATAAAAGATTCAGATCGTATCATCTGGTTAGGAAAGCGCCCTGTTGTTAAGTTGTACATTAAGAAAAAGGGTAAGCGATCCATCCAAATGGCAGAAATAGTGCTAAACAGCAATAAAGTTCAGGCGCAGGTAAATGTGAAGAAAGCATTGGCCGATTGGTTAAATGATATTCTTCCACAGCTTACTGTAACTGAGTCTAGTTATAGCTTTGAGCGCTTCAGAATGAGCTTTGAAGAAGCTCAAATAGGTGATTTTGATAAGTTTATTGCCAGCTATACATTTATGCAAATCAAAAGTGCCGGGTTACTAATAATTTAAACCTCTATTTGCGAATGCTTATTGCAGCTTAAATTCGATCTGTCCTCTGAAAGCCACTTTTTCTTGTTTTTCATTGTAGCCTTCAAATGAGTGATTAAGTTGATCCGCCTGATGCTTAATGCAAATTGTTTCGCCGATCATCGTCTCTTTTTGATAGTTAATTGAAAATCTTGATGGATAATGTTTCTGATGAAAACCAATTGTGAAATGATCCATCATCCAATCCACATAACGTGTTGAGGTGACATGTTTGTTTAAGTCTATGTCAAAATAAGTAGGAGTTACAGAAATGGACTTTTCGGCTGTTATCGAACCCAGTTTGTCAGGAGAATATTCAAGGGCATTATAATCCTTTAAGGCCGAGAAAACAGCCATCTTATCTTTATTGAAATTACCAGGGCGCTTATTCTCAATATTGATGGCTAGCCATGCCGAACTGGCTTTGGCTACAATGCTACCTTTCTCGTCTCTGACAATAAAATCACGAATGTAGAATATACGTTCGATGTTTTTAGGCCAGGTTTCAACTTCAACTTTTTCGTTCCACATCACCGGACGATATATTTCAATTGTTAATCGGTTCAGTACCCAGAATAGATTTTCCTCTTTAAGGTCATCAAAACCAAAGCCCAATGATTCAGCTGAATTAATGGCTGATTGAATCAGGTAATTGGTTAATGCACTTAATTTAAGACGTGAGTACATATCCGTGTCTGCCGATGTGGCTGTGAAAGAATTCTTAAGGCGAAGTTTTGAAGTATCCATGTGTAATCAGTTAAGGTTGCTGCATACAAATATAGTGATATTGTATTTTCGCAAACCTTTTCGAAAGGGTAGAATTGATTAAGGTAATAGCAAGTGCATTGGGTTAATGTCAACATATTCAGTTGTATGTGGCGTGTTGTATCGCTTCATCGAAAGTAAGAAAATCGATTTATCATATTGCTTTTTGTAAATTTACAACAAACTAAATTTCAATGATTATGAAGCATTCATATCCATTCTTCATCTTATTAGCACTGATTGTCTCTTCATGTGTTATTAACAGCAAGGAATCACCAAAAGATAAAGCTGACCTTCCTTTTATGTGGGAAAATGCCAACGTTTATTTCTTATTGACTGATCGATTTAATAATGGCGACCCATCAAATGATATTAATTATAACAGAACTAAGGAAACAGCTGTTTTGAGGGGATTTGAAGGTGGTGATATTAAGGGGATAACTAATAAGATCAAAGAAGGATATTTTACCGATTTGGGTATTAATGCCATTTGGTTTAGTCCGGTTGTTGAACAAATACATGGTTCGGTTGACGAGGGAACAGGCGAGACCTATGGATTTCATGGATATTGGACGAAAGATTGGACAGCTTTAGAACCAAATTTTGGAACTGAAGCAGAATTATCTGAGTTGGTAGAAACGGCACACGCGCATGGCATTCGAGTTGTTATGGATGTGGTGATAAACCATACCGGGCCGGTGACCGATCAGGATCCTGTTTGGGATGATGGCTGGGTGCGCACAGAACCGCAGTGCCGATATGAAGACTACGAATCAACAGTGACATGTACACTTGTTGCTAACCTCCCGGATATCAGAACAGATACAGATGAGGAGGTTGAACTGCCTAAAGCTTTAATGGAAAAATGGGCCGATGAAGGTCGACTGGAAGAAGAAATGGATGAGCTTGAAGCATTTTTTAGCGAAACGGGATATCCTCGTACACCACGCTATTACATCATTAAATGGTTGACTGATTTTATTCGTCAATACGGAATAGATGCTTTTCGTTTGGATACTGTGAAGCATGTTGAAGAAGATGTGTGGTCTGACCTTTGGGCGGAAGCTGTGAAAGCTTTCGAAGATTGGAAAGCAATGAATCCTGACTTAGTGTTAGATGATAATGAGTTCTTCATGGTAGGAGAGGTTTATAATTATGGTGCTTCCGGTGGGCGAATGTTTGATTTTGGTGATCGCCAGGTGGATTACTTTGCCCATGGTATGAAAAGTCTGATCAACTTTGATTTTAAATACGATGCAAATAAAACCTATGAAGAAATCTTTTCAAAATACAGTGAGGCTTTGCAGGGACCTTTAAAAGGCAAGAGTATTATGAATTATGTGTCATCTCATGACGATGGAGCTCCTTTTGATAAGCAGCGCGCCAGAACGATGGAGGCTGGTACAAAGTTACTGTTATGTCCTGGTTCGTCTCAGGTGTACTATGGCGATGAAACAGGTAGAAGTCTCATTATTGAAGGAACGCAGGGCGATGCCACATTACGATCGTTTATGAACTGGGATGAACTGGAAGCTAATAAGACGGTTAATGGTGTAAAGGCGCAAACCATCTTAAAGCACTGGCAAAAGTTAGGCCGCTTCCGTATGGAACATCCGGCTGTCGGAGCTGGTATTCATCAGCAATTATCGGAATCGCCTTATTACTTTAAGCGTAAACTAATTTTAGATAATTACTCAGATCAAGTAATTGTAGGCTTAGACCTTAAATCCGGAGAAAAAGAAGTAGATGTATCCGGTGTATTTAAAGATGGTGATCTGGTGAAAGATTATTACTCAGGTACTGAGGCGAGTGTAAGGAAAGGCATGGTGAAGATTGATACAGAATTTGATATTCTTTTGTTAGGAAAGTAATTCATACAACAGAAAAGATCCGGTCAAAGGCCGGATCTTTTCTGTTGTATTTTAAATTCAAACAGTTGTTTGAGAAATATAAGCTAGTTATTCTTCATCTTCTTTTTTGTCTTCCAAAACACTGATTTCACCATTGTAGCTGATTTGACTTCGATTATTACTAATGATGCTAACAGATGTACCACCGTTATAACCAATGTCCATTCTTATAACAAACGTATCATTTTGACCTTTTGCTTCAAATGAATAAGAAACTCGCATTTTCTTTTCGTTGAGCTCAATCTTTTCATCTAAGATCTCTGTTTTATCATATTTGATGCCTCCATCGCCACCGTAAGGAATTGAGTACCCTCTTCCAAAAAACGGCATATCACCTTCGGTTTTTGCGCCCATGATTTTTATAAAACCATAATTGGTAGTCAAATCAATTGACCGTCCACCTGTAGGAAACGCGCGATTAGGTACAAAAATGAATTGCTTGCTGTCAACCATTTTTTTGGTTTCAGCAAACTGTTCCATTCGTTTTTCTTTTTTGCTTTTTTTCTTTTGTCCATAAGTAGTTTGAACAGAAACGACAAGTAACAATGATACTAACAGATTAAAAATTGCCTTCATAACACTTAATTTTAGGTTTGACTAATTTGTGTATTAACAAACTTAATCAATAATTTTAAAAGATAATCATTCCTTTTTTCATCTTGGTTCTTTAACTTGAAGCAAAATTTTCAGAATGTTAATAAAAGATTAATCAAATTGCATGCCAGATATAATCAAGCATAAGAATCAAAAACGGTGTTTTGTATGTGATGAAAGCGTCAGAGATGATGAGTTTGAGTTCCATAAGAAGGCGCATATGCCAGTATGTTTAAAATGTATTGGTACTGACAATGAATTAAAAAAGACAAAAGAATTGCTGGATGAATTGGCTGATGGTTTTGTGTGTGGGTGTATCTAATTCATCAAATGAATGTATTGAACTTTAAATAATTGATCTAATCCAAAATAAATTTAATCAAATGAAAACAGTAAGACTTTTAACCATAGCATGCATGCTATTGATGACCTTTTCTACTGTTGCACAAGAAATAGAAGTTGCACAGGAAAATGAAGAGGTAGGTACAAAAACAGAGAAGACAACATCTTTTAAGGATAAATTATTTACAGGAGGAAGCATAGGACTATCTTTTGGAGACTACACAAATTTGATAATCAGTCCTGTAATTGGAGCGCGCTTGAACGATAAGGTTTATGCGGGTTTAGGGCTAGAGTACCAATATACCAAGGATAAAAGATATTCGCCTGAGTTGACCTATAATCAGTTTGGAGGAAGGTTATTTGGCCAATATAGCTTTGTACCGTCTTTATTTGCCCATGTTGAATTTGCCGGTTACAGTATGGAGCGGTATACTACCTCTTTAAGTAAAACACGTGATTTTGTTCCGTTTATTTACTTTGGTGGTGGATATAGAAAGATGATTTCAGCAAGAACTTTTGTTTCGGCCCAGGTATTATTTGATGTATTGCAACACAAATATTCGCCTTACAGTGCTTGGGAACCTATTTTTAGTATTGGTTTTGGCGTAGGTATTTAATTATTAACCATCCAATGAGATTTGAACTGTATTCACATTAATCCTTAACGGCCTATTTTGACCAATGGAAATGCATATTCATTTGTTGGAAATCAATATTTGATCTATTGACAACTATATCATGTCTATGGAAATAGATATTTAACAGCTTGAAGACGATTTTTAAGCCATGGAGTGCTTATTAAGGCTTATTATTTGACATTTTTAGCCACTTGAAGATAAAAATTAAGCCTATTATGAGGTTTGCTGTGTCTGTTGGAGTGCATATTAAGCCGATGGAAATCAAAAATCAAGTCGATGGAAGGGTGATCCCGGGTGATTGAGATTAAAAAATGTACCAATTGACCAACTATACTAGCTTAGGGGCTAGTGAACCAAAGGGTTTGGTTGGATTTGGTGATGTTGAATCCGGCTTAATTATAGTTTATGTTTCTGTTCAGGTATAACCTTTCACTTTATATACCAATAGTCCAAGCCATTCTTTAATGATGACTGGCCATCGTTGCAATGTTTCCAATGATGGCAATAGATAATCTGAGGGTTTTAAGGGTTTGTAATTGCGGTATGAGTGTGCCGATAGCGGGTGAGTTTTAAAACCTGCTTTATCAAAACAGGCTTTAGCTCTTTTCATATGAAACGCCGATGTTATTAAAATGATTTCCTTTTCGATATTTAAGCTATCACAAAGAATTGATGTGTAATAAGCATTTTCATAGGTGTTGCGCGATTGGGTTTCAAAAGCAACTTCAGCACTGTCAATTCCTAGGATACTTAAATACTCAGCAATATAATCCGCTTCGGCTCGTTCTTCAAAGTAGATTTCAGCTGATCCGCCACTAATAATCAGCTTTTGATCCGGCATCATCTTTTTAAGCTGCAAGCCTTGCAGGAAACGGTCAGAAGCTTCCTGAAAACATATGCGATCGACACTCTCATTATAACCAGAAAAACCTCCGAGGATAACAATTGGTTTATCCAGATGCTTTACGGTTGTCAACGGTTCAACAGGATATTCATAAGTCGAGATGACTTTTTGAAAAAGAAAGGTATTTGAAAAACAAATGAAAATTGCGAGTGCAGCTATTGTATATGCCTTCTTTATTTTTTGATGCTTCGTAAGAAGGCGCATTGCAATTAAGAGTACGCACCAAATAAATGGTGATAATAAGAAGCTTAATATTTTAGATAGTAAGAAAAACATTTATAATAGCTAAAATTTGGAAGTTACGTTAGTCCTTTTAATTTTGTTGTAAAGAAAATAAAAACTGGATAACCAATCATTCTAAATTCTGTTTTATGCATTTCAATCAGCTACTACGCGAACGTTATTCCATTAGAGATTACAAGCCTTTAAAAGTATCAAAAGCATTGGTGATAGAGGTGCTTGAAGCTGGCCGTATGGCGCCTTCAGCAGCCAATAAACAACCATGGAATTTTATCTTAGTTTCAGAAGATGAGAAGTTGGGTAAACTCAAAGAAGCCTACAGTCGTGATTGGTTTAAAGATGTGCCGCAAATGATTGTGGTATGTGGCGACCATAATGAATCATGGAAACGCGCTGTTGATCTGAAAGACCATTGCGATGTTGATGCAGCAATAGCCATCGATCATATGACTTTGAGAGCAACAGAATTAGGGTTAGGAACATGTTGGGTGTGTCACTTTGATCCTAAGCTTGTTTCAGAGGCATTGAATTTACCCGACCATATTGAACCAATTGCTTTATTGCCAATTGGCTATCCGGTTGAGGTGAAAGCGCCCGAAAAGAAAAGAAAGGAATTTAGTTATGTTGTATTCGAAAATGAGTACGGACAAAAAATGAATAAGTAAATTATAACTGCCAGGTATACAGTTTCTGGCATCTATTTGGTAGAGGTTGGCATCAGCTGAATAAGTAGGGTTGTTACAAAGAACTTAGCAACTAGTTCCACAATTAGTGGTACTCCTTTATCATTGGCGGAGCCCCGATAGCTTTGGGGCGTAATGCCTTTCCCTCCTGAATTTTAGGAGGGGTGCCGAAGGCGGGGTGGTATAAAGCATATCTAAAATGCAATTGCCGTGGATAATTAGGTACACCTTCGTTATTCTTCCATCATTAATATTACTTTTGCATAAAATATTATAAGAGTGGGAAGAATATTAGCCATTGATTATGGCCGAAAAAAAAGCGGAATTGCAGTAACGGATGAATTGCAGCTGATTGCGAATGGACTGACGACTGTTCCTTCGCACGAGTTGTTTGAATTTGTTTCTAAATATATGAAAGAAGAGAAGGTTGATTGTATAGTAATGGGCTATCCGACGCAAACCACCGGCGAAGTTTCAGAATCGATGAAATACATTGAGCCTTTTGTCAATCGATTAAAGAAGAACTTTCCCGATCTGCCTATTGAATGGGTGGACGAACGCTTTACCTCAAAATTGGCATTTCAGGCCATGATAGATGGTGGATTAAAAAAGAAAGCTCGTCAGAATAAAAACCTCATAGATAAGGTGAGTGCAACAATTATTCTTCAAACTTACCTCGAACAGAAGCGAATATGATCTTTCCGATAGCCGTGTATGGTCATCCTGTTTTGCGGCAGGAAGCTGCTACGATTTCACCGGATGAACCAGATTTAGCACAATTTATTAAGGATATGTGGGCCACCATGTACCGAACCGATGGTATAGGGCTAGCGGCACCACAGGTGGGGCGATCAATTCGTCTGTTTGTTATTGACCTTGATGTGTTTAAAGATGAATATCCTGAATTAAAAGGTTTCAAAAAAGTATTTATCAATGCAAAACTTGAAACTTTAGGAAAACATGTTAAGATGACAGAAGGCTGTTTAAGCGTACCTGGTATCAATAAAAAGGTACATCGGCCCGACAGGATTAGGATTACTTATCAGAATGAGTGTTTTGAGACCTTCACTGAAGAATATTCAGGATTTGCAGGACGCGTTATTCAACATGAATACGACCATATAGAAGGAAAGCTATTTATCGACTATTTGAGTGCATTTGATCGCATTGTTTTAAGGAATAAACTCAAATCTATTAAAGAGGGAACGGTTCAGGCCAACTACAAAATCATAAGAACAGAACATTGTACAGACGCATGAAATCCAAGAATTCATGCCTTTTGTAACAGAAATTAATCCATTAATAAAAAAAAATAGGTCAGCTGTGTGTAATTGTTAATTTTAAAAGATTAAAATTAACCAAATGACACGAACTTATAATTGGCTATTCCTACTCACTTGCCTTTGCTTTATTGGATGTGTTCCGCAAAAGGAAATGGTTTACCTGCAGGATGAAGCAAACGCTACCCAACTACAGGAGTTTAATAACATCAAGTCGAAGGGTGTAATCAAAGCATTCGATCAACTTTATATCCATGTGGCAAGTTTTGATGATGGCAGCATTAATTTTATGAGTAACGATGCGAACCGCTATGGGGGCGGGCGTTCAGAAGCCGATTTAGCAATGGTGTCATACTCTGTGGATGTTAATGGAAATATTGATTTACCAATTATTGGTAAGTTTAGTGTTATTGGCTTAAAGGCTGATGAAGCCGCTGAAAAAATAAGACAGGAACTGGAGCTTTACCTTAATGCGCCATCGGTAAAAGTTACCTTCGTCAATAAAAGCATAACAATATTAGGAAGTGTCGATCGTCCGGGACGCTATTTTTATGCCAGCGAGTATGTCAACATTCTTCAGGCCTTGGGTATGGCTGGCGATATAACGGAGTACGGTAATAGAAAGTATGCTGTTTTGGTTCGCGAATCCAACAATGTGGTTACCAAGCAGCGCATTGACCTGACATCGATAGGTTTGCTTGGATCGGATAGTTTTTATTTGCAACCCAATGATATTGTTTATATCGAACCTCTCAAAAGACGCCATTGGGGCTTTGAAACCTTCCCATGGGCATTAATCTTATCGAGTATCACAACATTTATATTGATTGCAGATTACATAAAAGATTAGCAATGGCACCAATTAACAACGAAAATGATCAATATCTGGATATTAAGAAACTGATCACAATATTGAAGAAGAATTGGTTTTTTTACATTCTGTCCATCGTGTTTTTTTTCAGTTTAACATTTGTGTTGAGTAAGCTGATGCGACCGGTTTATGAAGTTAAATCAAGTATTTATATCAAAGAAAATACAGCCTTTGAAAGCAAGAAGGCGGTTGAGTTTTTGCAGAGCTTTCAATTGTTTGATCAAAAACGAACGTTTCAGAATGAAATGCTGATACTACGATCTACTCCGCTGCTTAAAGAAGCGGTGGAGCAGTTGAATCTTGAGATTGAGTACTATCAGGAAGACGGTTTGGTTAAGCGGGATCTTTTTGGTAATGAACCTTTTAGTGTGGTTTACGATTCAAGTCACATTCAAGCCATAGATGTTGATTATCATCTGGAATTTTTTAATGATGGTCAATTTGAAATTAATGCATCCGGAAAGGATATTGAACTAATTGATTATCGAGACGGTACTGTTACCAAAACAAATTCAGAATTAGAGCTTAATAAGACTTTGTTTCAATCCGATGTAGTGGAGCATAAGTTTTGTAAATTCCGTATTTACTTAAACCCACAGGTCGATTTGGATAATTTAGTTGGTAAAACTTATAGCTTTAGGTTTAAGGACAAAAATGCTATTGTGAAAATGGTGGCAGATCGACTGAAAGTTCAACCGGAAAATCCTGAGGTGAGTATTGTTAAGCTATCGATGAAGGCCAATTCACCTCAGAAGGCACAGGCTTTTATCCGCACACTTACTAATATTTATTTAAAGAAAAATCTGGATCGAAAAAATCATTTTGCTCAAAATACAATTGAATACATCAATTTTCAGCTGGATGAAATATCAGACTCATTAAGCTATGCAGAGCGACAATTGGAATCATTCAGGGCAGGCAATCAGGTCATAAATATAACAAGTAAGGCTGGACGTATATATGAGCGTCTGCAACAGCTCGAAGTTGAGAAAGCGACCCTCGATCGTCAATTAAAGTATTATCAATATTTAGATGAATTTTTTGAAGAAAACGATGATTTAGCGGATTTGGTAGTCCCATCTTCAATGGGAATAACAGATCAGACATTAAATGAGCTGATGCGAAATCTGATAACGCTTGTTAACCAGCGCAATGAGCTACTGGGTAAACGACAGCAGAAGAGTCCATATCTTAAAAACTTAGAGGTTCAGATAGAAAGCCTGAAACGACCAATTATTGAAAATATAAATTTCTCCATCAGTACATTAGAAAAAACAATTGCTGATATAAATTCGCAGATTGCCCAAATGAAGAGAAACCTGGAAGATCTGCCAAAAACAGAACGGCAGCTCATCGGTTTTGAAAGGAAATTTAAACTCAACGATGCCATCTATACGTTTTTGTTACAGCGACGGGCTGAGGCACAAATCGCCAGAGCCTCTAACTTGCCGGAACATGAGATTGTAGAACCGGCCCAGGTAGTTCGGCGCGTATTCCCAAATCAGAAAATCAATTATGGAGTGGCTTTTATTCTGTCTTTAATAATTCCATCCTTTATTATTTTGCTGATTCGATTTTTTGATGATCGCGTGAAAAGTGAAGATTCATTGGATAGGTTTAAGGATCGGGCATTTTTGGGAGCCATCATAAAAAACAAAGCTGGTATTGAGGATGTCGTTATGAGTGAACCAACCTCGGCCATTACAGAAACATTCCGCACGATCCGGACAAACTTATTCTACTACCTGAAGGGTGAGGAGCATAAGTCAATATTGGTAACTTCGAGTATAGCTGGTGAAGGAAAGAGTTTTGTGTCACTTAACCTGGCATTGTCGCTTGCTCAGATGGATAAAAAAGTGGTGTTGGTTGGGTTCGACCTTCGTAAGAATAATCAGTTTAGCCATATAATTACGAAGCCTGAACAAGGATTGACAGCCTTGTATGTCAATAATATAAGTATCGAAGATCTGGCTCAGCCAACAAACTATGCGAATTTGGATATTATAGCGCCAGGCGTGGTGCCTCCTAATCCGGCAGAATTGATCGCCAATGACGCAACTGCACAACTATTTTCATATCTGAGAGATAAATACGATTACATTGTTATTGACTCATCACCGGTTGGCGTTGTGAGCGATGCTTTGCTTTTGGCCGAACATTCAGATGTTAATGTATTTGTTGTTCGTGAAAATTATAGCCGATTGCCGATTGTTTCGTCTGTCATGAATGAGCTGACGAATAAAGGGATTGAGAAGGTAGGGTTAGTGTTAAATGCCAGCCGATTGGAAGGTAAAAAGTACCGCTACGAATACTACGATAAGTATAATGCATTAGCTAAATAGTTGTTGTATGGTTCGATTTCGACCAAAAACAATCTGCTTTGTTATTCCCAACTATGTGACTTTCACAACAGGAGGTGCTGAGTTGCAGGTATATTATCTGACCAAAGAATTTCTGAAAAGGGGTTGGAAAGTAGAATTGGTATATGGTAAAGAAAAAGGGCAGGGTAACTTAAGTGCGAGTCCTTATTACGATGAGCGAATCACGTATTTAAGCTATCGAAAATATAAGTTTCGGGCGTTTGAGTTTTTTAGTGCCCTGATGACAATTTTTAAAAGTAAGGCTGGCTACTTCTATCAACGCACAGATTTTGCATTAACTGCTTCTTGTGCTTTGTACTGTAAGCTGATGAAAAAACATATGACCTATGCCTTGGCTCAGGATCAGGATGCGGAAAACGGAAAGTACTCAGCTGCTTTCAAAACATATAATTACCAATCGAGCATAAAGCAATGGATTCGAAAATTGGATTTTAATCTGATTGATAAACTGGTAGAATATGGCAAAAGATCAGCAAGTTTAATTGTTTGTCAGAATTCTCAGCAACAAAGGTTACTTAAGTCTAATTTGAATTTAAAGAGTGAAATAGTATCAAGTATTGCGATAAATCCACAGCTGCAAGATGTCAAAAAAGAGAACATTATTCTGTGGGTTGGCAATATGCATCCGGTTAAGCAGCCTCAATTATTTATTGAATTGGCAAATCGTTTTGCAAATAACGATAATTGGCGCTTCGTAATGATTGGTAGAATTGATGAACGATTAATTGATACAGCGAACAGTGGGGTGGAGATCATAGGCGAATGCTCCTACGATGAAACAGCTTTATGGTATGCTAAGGCAAAGGTATTTGTTAACACAAGTGTCAGAGAAGGAATGCCGAATACTTTTTTGCAGTCGTGGTATAACAAAGCACTTATTCTAAGCCTCAATGTAAATCCTGATGGTATTTTTACAGACGATAGATATGGAATAGCATTTGGTGGGGATCTGCATCAGTTAGGTGATGATTTGGGGCGAATAATGAGTCGTTCGGAGATTAATCAGGAAATTTTGACCAGATCATACGCTTATGTCAATGAAAAATACGATCCGGATAAAGTCGTAGAAAGTTTATTACAAAAAATATTAAAACACGCATGAAGATTCTGCACATAACAGGTAAAGACTATTTTGGAGCCGGACGCGCCGCCTTTCGTTTGAATAAGGCACTTCAAGAAATCGGAGTAGATTCTGTTATGTGGGTGAGCGATAAAAAATCGAGCGATGAATCAGTGCATCAGATTACGAATGGATTCTTTAGTAAACTGATGAAAAAAATCTTTGTGAAAATTGAGAAATACCAGGTGAAGGTTAAAGAACCACATATTATGTTCTCGAATGGATATTGGGGCGCTGATGTATCAAAGTTGATTCATAAAGCTAAACCTGATGTCGTTCATTTTCATTGGATAAACAGAGGTTTTATTGATTTCAAAGATTTAAGAAATATTGGAGTGCCAATAGTTGTGACGATGCACGATATGTGGTATTTCACCGGAGGTTGTCATTATACAACCGGATGTTATAAGTATGTTGACACCTGTTGTTACTGCCCTCATCTTTTAAGTTCCAAAAATGGAGATGTATCCACAAATATTCAGAAATACAAAGAAAAGCAGTACAATAATTTAAGCAAGATAGCTTTTATCGGGCCGAGTACCTGGATGACAGAATGTGCTCAAAAAAGCAGCTTGCTTAGAGACAAGAACATTAGTAATATTCCTAATTGTATCGATTTAGACCATTTTACCAAAAGTGATAATTCCGTAAACAAACTCGACCAATGCCAAAAGAAAAAGATACTCATTGCCGCTGTTGATGTATTATCAGATCAAAACAAAGGCTTTAAATATATTGATGAAGCGGTTCGGTGCTTAGATGCAAATGAGTATGCATTGGTAATAGTTGGGAGTGAAGGAACCGAACAGTTTACAGATATCGAAATGGAAGTAATAAATGCCGGCTATATTGATAATGATCGGGTTCTGGTGGATTACTTATCGGCGGTGGATGTGGTTGTGGTACCTTCAAAACAGGAGAATTTATCCAATATGATACTGGAGTCTTTAGCTTGCGAAATACCTGTTGTTTGCTTTCACATTGGTGGAAATGATAATATGGTAGAGCATCAGGTTAATGGCTATCTGGCCGAGCCATATCAGGCAGAAGACATAGCGTATGGCATTAATTGGTGCACTGAAAGTAAAGAAAGATTAAAGGCCTTAGGAACAGAGGGACGAAAGAAAGTGGAAGCTACTTTTGCTCCGGCAATAGTGGCAGAAAAGCATGTTGAATTATATAAAAACTTAATGACTAAATAGTGATAAACCTTACACGCATAATCGATTACACTTTAGTTTATTTACTGGTGGCATTTTCCGGCATACCATTCTTTTATCGTTCGCGTATCGAGGTACTCGTAGTTTGTTTGTTAATCCCTTTGGCCGTTTTTATTTACAGGAAGCGAAAAATTGATAAGGCCATTATTTATTACATGCTTATTGCATTAACCGTCCAAGTGGGGCAGACATTGAAGTTTTATGATTTGCCACTGACAACATTTATTGGGCTTCATGTTCGGATACTTTTTGCTTACCTCGTTATCCGCTCTGTTGGTGCAAAACTGGTGAGCAATTACATAAATATTATCGCTATTTCTATTGTCATTAGTTTATTTTTCTACCTGTTTTCATACATTCCGGCCTTTGAGCAGGCTCTGGTCAACTTGTCATCATTCTTTCACCACCCACTTCTTAAAGAAGGTTACTACAGGGTGCCGGACAATATTATTCTTTTCACTATTAACACGGCTGGAGAAGGTTTGGTAGCCTTAAAGCGGAATTCCGGGCCTTTTTGGGAACCCGCTGCTTTTGCAGGATTTATTACCATTGCATTGCTATTTAATGTGATAAAAACAGGAAAGCTTTTCAATAAAACAAACAATCTGTTGATGTTGGGCGTTGTTTCCACATTCTCAACCACCGGGCTTATCGTACTTCTCTACATTATACTAGGTTATTACACCTTACATGGTAATACGCTTAAACGAATAATTCTTGTCCCATTACTGATTATAGGCGGCATTTATTTGTTTGTAAGTGTTGGTTTTCTGGGCGAAAAAGTGATGAGTAAAATGTCTTATACGAGTCAGACCTACAACACGCGATTTAAAAGTGCAACGCTTGATTTGGAGGATTTTATGAATAGTCCATTTGTCGGAGTAGGACGTTCAGATACCATGCGTTTTCAGGATAGTGAGGATAATCGACAAAGACATCGTAATAATGGGGTGACAGATTTTCTGGCCGTATATGGATTACCTATTTTTATACTGTATTTCGGATATTTATATTGGGGTTTTTACTGCTACAACAGGCGTTTTCAAAGGAGTAGCAACTATAGTGTGCTGGCTCTTGGTGCTGTTTTTCTGATTGGCTTTTCTGAGATTTATTTCACGAAGGTGTTTTTCATAGCCTTAACCATGTTGCCAATGCTTTATTGTCGTATGACAAACGAAGAAGGAGAGGAGGTAATCGTATGAATGTCAACATTGTAATAGCAGTCCATAACAGGAAGGTACATACATTGAATTGCCTCAGGTTACTCTCTGAACAGAGTTACAAAAACTTTAAAGTGATTCTGGTGGATGATGGTTCGAGTGATGGAACTTCTGATGAGGTAATACGCCTATTTCCTGAAACAACTCTTGTTAAGGGAGATGGCAACTGGTGGTGGGCGCACTCGATGAATGAAGGCTTTAATGCAGCACTTGATAGTAAAGCGGATGTCATAATCACCTTAAATAATGATACACATATTGATGAAGATTGGTTGAAGTTACTAATGATGAGGCATCAGCATCAGCCCAATGCGATAATCGGTTGTTTAAATACCATTAAGAAAACGAACAAATATATCTTTTTTAGTGGCATAAAGCATATAAAGTGGAGTGTGGCAAAAGAGCAAAAATACCATCAACCCTTTACGAAAATGGATCAACCATTAAAAGGGTTGCACCCAACACAATGCCTCAATGGGCGTGGTACATTAATTCCCTGCTCAGTTTTTGATCAAATAGGTTTGTACGATGATAAATCGTTCCCTCAATATGCGACGGATTATGATTTTACCTTAAGAGCTGTAAAAAGTGGAATTGATATTCTAATTGATTGGGAAAATGAAGTCAGTTCTGTGATTGAAACAACAGGTAAAGGCAGAACTTTTATAAAGCAATCCTTCGGTAGTTTTATTGCTTCATTTTTTAATCCGCATGCTTCAACAAGTTGGCGTATGTGGTTTAACTATTATCGTCGACATGCAGGATTAGCAGGATTGATTGGTTTCCCGATGCAATTGCTAAAATTAATGTATGCCCACTATCGTAAGCGAAATATTTTGGAGGATTTGAGCTAATGATTTCTTTTATTGTCATAGGAAAAAACGAACAACACTTTCTGAAGCAATCGCTTGAAAGTGTTAAAGCCGTGTGTACATCATTAGCTACCAGTACCGAAATCATCTATGTTGATTCCGCTTCCACCGATGGAAGTGTTGAAATAGCAAGTCAGCTTAGGGATGTCACTGTTTATGAATTAACAGCAGATAATAATGCGGCTATTGCACGAAACGTAGGAGCAGAATTGGCGAAGGGCGAAATATTAGTTTTCGTTGATGGCGATATGCAGATTTTGCCTGAGATTATTGAGGCTTTTTTTGATGATAACTTACAATTGCTTCATCCCTTCATTTCCGGAAACTGGGAAAATCAATATTACAATGATCATGGTGAACCAATGCATCGCGAGATCTATAAGAAAGTAGCCTGTGACGAAGATAAATACCAATATACAACAGGCGGACTTTTTGCAATTACCAAAGAACTTTGGAATAGGTGTGGCGGAATGAACAATACTTTCGCAAAGGGGCAGGATTTAGATCTGGGTTTTCGACTGTCAAAAAGCGGAACGTTGCTATTGCGCAGAAAGCACATTATTGCTGTGCATCACACTGTTCATTATATGGATAAAAACCGGATATGGAAAGATTTTAGCAATGGATCATTGGTACTGCCACGAGCGATTCTTTACCGTACACATTTAGGTAATAAGTTTGTATTGAAGCGCATGATCAGTAGCGATCCCACCATGCTGTATTTATTCACTGCAATATGTGCAAGCGCCATAGGCTTTTATGAAACTTTGTTTTTGTATCCGATTCTTGTAATTGCTGGCATTAGCTACTCTCATGGATGGCATGGCATCGGGCAGGCAATTATTCGTGCATTTCATCAGGTAATCAGAGATGTCGTAAATATTCTGGCTTTTCTGTTTTATATTCCGCCTAAGAACAACAATATCAAATATAAAAGAGTAAATGGCTAGGAGATTTTTTTTACATATCGTTCGGTTTTTACCTTTTACTTTGCTAAGAAAATTGGCCAACAGATCTCTCATTGGTATTAACTATCATAGCATTGCGGGAGAAGATGCTGATCCGGTCATCAATAAGAATATTTACCGCTCGAAAAATGAGTTCGAAGCTGACATTCAGTTTTTAATGAAGCATTTTGATGTTATATCACCTGATGAACTGCTGCAAGCAACAGGAAGTGTTCAGAAAGGAAATAAACCAAAAGTTTTTCTCACGTTTGATGACGGTTTGGCGATTCAGTATCATTCTATGGTTCCGATTTTGAAGAAATACAATCTGAAAGCCATCTTTTTCATAAATCCATCTTTTATCGATAACAAGGAGCTGCATTATAAGCGCAAGATCAATCATTTATATCAACTACTTGAAAATAAGCAGGTAAACGAGGTGCGCGATAAATGGGAAAGCCTGTTTGCAAGTATTGGCATCGAACCATCTTTTACTGTAAGTGATTTGTACAGAGTCTCATATAAAGATGCATCGATAATTGATCGGCTTGCAAAATTGTTCGATATAAGCTTTGCAGATGTGTTGGAACAACAAGCTGTTTACATTACATCAGAACAGATTCGGGAAATGATTAGCGATGGCTTTTATTTTGGTGGGCACAGTATGGATCATCCCAACTATAGTGAGTTGAATGTAGATAAACAAATTGCTCAAAGTATCGAAAGTACACGTTGGGTGCTTGATACCTTCGGATTAAAATATGCATTGTTTGCCTTTCCGATGAACGATCAGAAAATAAGCAGGCATGTAATCGAGCAGATTCATAAAGAGGTAGATCTAAGCTTTGGAATTAATGGCATGATGGATGATTTTACTCACAGACATATTCCGCGTATCACGGTAGAGCAAACTGGTAAATCCATCAGGCAATGTTTGAAATATGAATATTTGAAATACATTTTTCTACGATTGAAAAATGGAAAAATCTATAGAAGACCCTAAATGAGCAGTTTAAAAACATATTATAAAAAACAGCTGGCTCAAGCTCTTGCTCCATGCTTTGATATGTTTCAGATCAATCGTATGGTGAAGCCTTTTTATGGGGGTGTTGGTCATATCTTGATGTTGCACCGGGTCGTACCCTCAGGCAATGAGCCACGAATTCATAACCACTTAAGTCTTGAAATTACACCCAAACATCTGGATAATATTCTTGGTTATTTGTCGAATGCAGGTTATGATTTCATTTCAATTGAGGAAGTACCTGATAGACTCAAGGTTAAATCAAAGAAACGTTTTATAGTTGTAACTTTCGATGATGGTTATAACGACAATTTGCAATATGCTTTACCCGTTTTCGAAAAATATGCGGTGCCTTTTACAATATACCTTTGCAATGATTTTCCCGACAATAAGATTTTTCTGTGGTGGTACATGTTGGAAGATGTTTTACTCAGGAATAATGAACTTGCTTTCAGTGCAGATGGCGAGCATTATAGTTTTGATAGCTCAACAAAACTCAAAAAAGAAAAGGTATTCAATAAAATTAGAAAGCGAAAGAACGATGGACATATAAGCGATCAGGCATTAAAGTCACTATTTCAGAATCAAGGAATTGATACAGATAATTACCCCAATGATAAAGTGCTTCAATGGAATGAAATTAAAAAGTTGGCTGCACACCCTTTGGTAACAATTGGTGCTCATACGGCATCTCATTCATCCTTGAAAACTTTAAAAGAAGAAGAGTTGTTGCATGAAGTGCGTGATGCTAAAATGAAACTGGAAGAAGCAATAGGTAAACCTGTCGACCACATTGCCTATCCATTTGGCAGCCCGGCAGAAGTAGGCAGGCGAGAGATTGAGTTGGTTAGAAAGCTGGGATTTGAAACAGCTGTTACAACGAGCTTAGGAAATATACATCCTGTGCACATTGGGCAGTTGCATTGTTTACCCCGAATAAGCATTAACTCTTTAACCAGCATATCGGTGCTGAAAGCTCAGTTGTCTGGCGTAATACCGATGGTAGAAAATAAATTTAAACGATCAACCCTTGAAAAGTTCCTATAAACATAGCATTCATAAACCATCTATAGCCGTTATTGGCTTAAAAGGACTGCCTGCTTTTGGTGGTGCTGCAACCGTTGGTGAAAACCTTATTGGGGAACTTCATGCACAGTATTGTTTCACCATTTTTTCAGTGAAGAGCCATGCACAAAGCGATTATTCACTGGGTGATGTAAAGCAGGTTGTTTTACCTGGATGCATCTGGAAAAAAATCAATGTCCTGATGTATTATATTCAAGCAGCTATCGCTGTTCTTTTTGCGAAGCGAGGTACGTTTGATATCATCCACCTTCATCATACCGATGCAGCATTTATAGCGCCATTTTTACGTTTACGATACAAGTTGATTCTTACTTCTCATGCACGACCGCAGGATGGTGGTAAATGGTCGACATTTGTTAAAATCTTCTTCAGAATTAATGAGAGGATAGCTGTTCATTCTGCTAACGTTTTTACCACGGTTTCCAAAAGTTTACGCGACTTGTACAAACGAAAATACAATATTGACGCGCAATACATCCCCAATGGTGTGAATGCCCAATTAAAAGATAATGGTATATCAAGCAAGACAAGTGAACCTTACATCTTTTTCAGCGCCGGACGGATTATCCCTATAAAGGGCTTACATCTGTTAATAGAAGCTTTAAAGAAGATTGATTATAAAGGTTCGCTCAAGGTAGCTGGAAATATTGATCATTTACCTGAGTATAAAACACAAATAATGCAACAGGCACAAGGTTTAAATATTGAATTTCTCGGGCTGATAAAAGACAAAGCAAAGTTGTTGGCCTATGCTCAGGGAGCGCAATTATTCGTAATGCCATCTTTAACCGAAGCCATGTCGATTATGCTATTGGAAGTTGGATTGATGAAAACGCCTATGCTTGTCAGCGATATTGAAGCTATTACCAATGTTTTTGATGATGACGAAGTTTTGTTTTTTAAAAGTGGTGATGTGAATAACCTCGCAGAAAAACTAAAATTGGCTTTAGCAGAAAAGGACATGATGCATGACCTGGCAAATAAAGCCTTTGATAAATTGATGAAAAGGTATCAATGGAAAGACATTGCCTGGCAATATGCTCATTTGTACAATAGCTTATTAAATAGTGATAATGCAAATAAAACGACATTATAAAGAAACGTAAGACAGAGACGCAGAGTGTTTTTAAATACCTCATAAACAACTCTGTGCCTTTGAGCCTCTGTGTTTATATTCTTATATAAAAAGAGACATTTAAAACAGATTATTACCATAATATAACACGACAAAAAATTAATGGAGTCACGAAAGAAGATATTAGTTGAAAACACAATCTGGGTTTACATTGCCAAAATTGTGGTTCAGTCATTGGGCTTTATAGCTTCAGTACTGGTGTTACGAGAGTTGCCAGTAGAGGTCTATGGTACCTATTTCTTTCTTTTTGGTTTATTCACTATTTACCAGTTGTTAATAACCAGTCCGTTGCGCCATGTGATTTTGAGGTTTGTACCGGAGCTGGTTAACTCGGTTTCTAAATCCACAATTCTTAAGCTATTCAGAGGGTATTTCTTAGTGGCTTTTGCAATGATTGTGGTTTTAACGCTCTTGTTATTTGGATTTCGAACGTCATTTGGCAGCTTTTTCAACATTCCCGATGTGGAGCAATATCTGGTCGTGTTTATACTATTTGTTTTCTGTTACGCCTTAAAAGTATTAACAGAGATTATACTGAGTGCCTTTCTTTTACATCGATTAATCGCTCTTTTAAATATAGGTGTTGTTATTCTTCGTACAATGGCCTATTTCGTGTTGCTAAAGAGCCTTACTGTTGAATTACTATTGGTCATCGAATCAGGATTATCGCTGTTCTTTTTCATTGGTGCATTACTAGGAAGAGGTAAACCATCAGAAGTGGTTAACCCACAAACTATCATAAAATCAGCTGACAAAAAAAGAATGAAACGCTTCTGGCTCTATTCGATGTTTACAGAATTAGGGGCAGGAATTATTGGACGTACAAGTGATTTGTACATAGTGGCAGCACTGGCTAATCCTTTTGCTGTTGGATTGTACGGACTGGCCGTAAAGGTTTATGAAATATTCTATAAGCTAATGCCTCTAAAGGAATTTGAGTCGGTTTTAAAACCGGTTTTCTTTGGTCGTTATGCAAAAGATTCAGATGACAATGAGCTCAATGCCTTTTATAACTTCTGTGTAAAGGTCATTTTACCTATAATGATCTTTCCGGCTCTATATTTTTTATTATTCGGAAAATCCTTGATTGTATATGTATTTGGCGATAAGTATATTGAAGCATATTGGGTGAGTGTATTGGTTTTATCAACCTTATTGGTTGATGGCTATTATTACCCTTTAATATTTTTGATTCAACTGAAAGAGCGTTTAGAAATTGTAATGATTTCACGGGTGGTTGTGTTTTTAAGTTTGGGTTTAAGCATCTTTCTTATGAAGCAATATGGCGTGAAGGGCGTTGCTTTAGCCACATTCATAGGAGAGTTTGTTAAAAATACACTGATGTTCGTTCTGTTTAAACGCAAATGTAAAATCAGGTATGCTAAACAAATCTGGTTGTCTAACATTGGTTTAATTGCCGGTGCTATTCTGCTGTTTGGTTCTATTCAATATTTTAACGATGGCTTGATCGCCTGGATGATAGCAAGTATATTGTTTTTAGTTTACTATTTGGTGTATCTGGTTAACTTTCATGCTCTAAGCGTTGATGAACTAAATAAGCTAAAAGAAGTTATACTTTCGAGTTCAAAAACATCAAAGGTCTTTAAAGTCATAGAACCATTTCTTATGATGATAACTTTCAAAAAACAAGAGGCTTAATTTCATGAAACGGACTTTTGAAAAGATAGCTGCTCAGTTGCTGCGTTACAAACGAAGTGGATTTGCCTATTTTGGGCATGGTATTGCAGAACAGTATACCGACTCATATATTGAACGTTTGCATCTGTTGTCGGATCAGTTCGTAGCAATCATTGAATTTTGGAAACGCATGGGCGTTGATTTTATTAGCATGAAAGATGTGCATGAACTCAGCAAGAAACAGTTCAGGACAGATAAGCCATGGGTGCATTTTACCTTTGATGATGGTTATCGTAATAATCTGACAACTCTATTGCCAATTATGGAGCATTATCAGATTCCGTTTACGGTTTTCGCCTCAACCGGGTTGATAGAACAATCGAAACGTTTGCCATCATTCATTATCCGCGCGGCACTCATCCATTATAAGGCCGATGCCAATATACTATCCTATAAACTAACAACTGGCGATTCACGAGATAAGCGTATCAATATTGCAGAAGCATTAATCAATCATTATAAGTATTTACCACAGGCGCAAGGCGAACTATTGTTGCATGAAATAGTACGATTGTTAACTGCAGAAGAATGGGCTCACTGCAATCAGCTTTATAAAAACGATCAACTTTTATCGCTTGATGAACTGAAGCTTCTTGGTAAACACAAACTTGTGACAATAGGAGCACATGGTTATAATCATGCTATTTTACACAGTGAGCAGAATGAAGCTTGTATACAACAGGAACTTACAGCTCCATTGCAGTATGTAAACAAAGACGTAATTTCACATGCTTATCCCAATGGAACTTCTAAGGATTACTCTGCTACTACGATGCGAAAAGCACAGGAGTGTGATATCAACCTAAGTTTTACAACAGAAGAAGCGTTTATTACCAAAAGAACAAATCCTCTTATTATACCACGTTATTTTCTTTCCGGGTCGGGGAGTAGCATTGCCAGGAAATGGATTTTTGTCAAAAGTTCATAACTTGATGTGAACCTTAAATTTTTACTATATCTGCATCTGGTTCAAGATCATTGAAATCAACCGCTTACTCTTTTATATCAACTCATCTAACAGAAATATACCAAGGTATACTTTCTAAGTATTTACAGACGAGGTAATCTAAGTGGTTGCTAATTAGAATGCTGTATTCGTCAATGAAAACGGTGCATTCGTCATAATGAACTTGACTTTTGTGCGCATATAATTGATTTTGCCAAGCAAACTTGTCACTAAAAATTAGAAATCATGAAAGGAAAGATGAGAAATTTACTGTTGGTATTTGCTGCAGTCTTGATGGCAATATCATGTCAGCAGGCCGATGTAATTGAAGAGTCTACTGCAGATCAGGCCATGCTAAAAAGCCATCATGCTGGTGAGTGGATGATGATGAATGATCCTTTATGGTATTATTCTACCGGACATATGATGTATGAAGTATGTGAGGAAGGTGAAGTTTGGCCATACCTTGAGTCGGCAGTTGTTACAATTAGCAATGATGAAGAATTCATTTACTTGAAGTTCGTAGCTAATGAAGATTGGTATTTTAAAGGTATTGCACTCAATATTTGGAACGAAGAAGATCCGAATATTGATGATGATTTTCTCAATTATCCTTATTTAAAATGGTTTGCTGATGATAATCTTCAACAACATGTTGAGTTTAAGATTCCAATAGGAGAAGATCTTCTGGAATGTTTAGCATTAAAAATTAAGATATCGGTCAAAAAGATTGTTGACGATGTTGTTGTTAAGAGTTACATATGGTGGTTAACCAGTGAAAATACAATTACAGCTGAAACGCCTCTTATCTATTGTTGGAAAGAGTGTGAATGTTATCCATACAGAACACAAACACCTGGTGGATGGGGTGCTCCTGCAAGAGGAAACAATCCTGGAATGTATCGGGATAATAACTTTGATGCAGCCTTCCCTGATGGATTAGTTGTAGGAGGTGATTACACCTTAGCATTGACAACAGCTGGTGCTGTAGAGGACTTCTTACCTTCAGGAGGTCAGCCAAGAGCACTTATGGATAATTACGAGGATCCAGGTAGAAGGGGATTAAGAAACGTATTTGCCGGTCATATTGTTGCCTTAACATTGAGTGTAACATTTGATGCTTACGATGAAGATTTTTCAATGGCAGATGGTAACCTTGGTGATTTAGTATTCTCCGATGGAACTGGCTTTGCAGGCATGACTGTTCAAGATGTTTTGGATGAAGCAAATGTTGTTTTAGGAGGCGGAAGCTCATCTTATACACTGCAGGAATTACACACGGCCATTTCAATGGTTAACGAATACTTTGTTGATGGTGAATGGACAGGTGATGGCACATTGTTCGATGATTGTTATGACTATAAAGATGACGACGACGACGATGATGATGATGACGACGACGATGATAATGATGATGATGATGATGATGACGACGACGACGATGATGATTAATACTTAACTGACAGGCATAAAGCATTATACTGTGCTGTCAGGATTATAATAAGAGTGGGGTAGCACATACTACCTCACTTTTTATATCAACCTTTTATTTTAACCAAACATATTCGCTTGATTATGAATAAACGCATACTAGTAGTATTTGGGACCCGACCAGAGGCAATAAAGATGGCTCCCTTAGTAAAGGCACTTAAGAATGAAAAGCACATAGACAGTCGCTTATGTGTAACTGCCCAACACCGTGAGATGTTAGACCAGGTGTTGGATTTTTTTGATATAAAGCCCGATTATGATCTGAACTTAATGAAACCGGGTCAAACCCTTTTTTCATTAACTGCTGATATTATGAATGGTTTAAAACCGGTACTCGACGAGTTTAAACCCGATGTTGTTTTAGTTCATGGTGATACAACCACTTCGATGGTAGGAGCAATGGCTGCATTTTATAGCGGTGCCAAAGTCGGGCATGTGGAGGCCGGATTGAGAACCTACAATAAACTGGCACCTTTCCCTGAAGAGATTAACAGGCAATTAACCGGTCGTATGGCCGATTATCATTTTGGACCTACGCAACAGTCGAGGCAAAACTTGCTAAATGAAGGTGTAGATGACAAGCAAATAATAGTAACTGGCAATACGGTTATTGATGCTTTAATGGAAAGCGTTGACATTGTGAAAGTAAATAACCATCAGAATATTACCAATATTAAAGCCAGTATCGATGTTGAAAAAGAGATTATCCTCGTAACTGGTCATCGACGAGAAAATTTCGGAGACGGTTTCTTAAATATCTGTAAAGCTTTGAAAGAGATTGCTCAGCAATTTTCAGGAGACATTGTGTATCCGGTTCATTTGAATCCAAATGTTCAGAAACCAGTTTATGAGATACTTAAAGACGTACCAAATATAAGACTGATTGATCCTCAGCCTTACGAGGCTTTTGTTTGGTTAATGGATAAATCGAAATTGATTATAACCGATAGTGGCGGGGTTCAGGAAGAAGCTCCAAGTTTGGGTAAGCCGGTCTTGGTGATGCGTGACACCACTGAACGTCCGGAAGCTGTGGATGCCGGTACTGTAATACTTGTTGGAACAAACAAAGACAGAATTGTTAATGAAACGATGACTTTGCTTAACAATGCAGATAAATACAATGAGATGAGCAAGCTGCATAACCCTTATGGCGATGGAAAGGCAGCCAAACGCATTGTTGCTTTTCTTAAAAAGGAGCTGGGAGTTCATGTTGAACATTCTGTTGAGTCGGCTTCGTAATGAATTATAAAGAAATGAATGTAGATAATAGTTAACCTCACACACAATAAATTATGACAAAAAACATTACCGTTACAACAGTTGGGCTGGGCTATATCGGCTTGCCTACAAGTGCTTTGGTCGCATCAAACGGAATTAGAGTTAATGGTGTAGATATTAACCCGGAGGTGGTTGAAACAATTAATCGAGGAGAAATTCATATTGTCGAGCCGGAACTGCAACAATATGTTTCAGATGCTGTAAGTAAGAAATTTTTGAGTGCTTCTGTGGAAGTTCAGGAAGCGGATGTATATCTGGTTGTTGTTCCTACGCCTTTTAAAGGTGGTAATCATGAACCAGACATCTCATTTATCGAAGCGGCCACTCGCAATATTATGCCTCATTTAAAAGAGGGTGATTTATACATCATCGAATCGACATCGCCTGTTGGAACTACTGAAAAAATGATGAATTTGATATATTCATCACGACCAGAATTAAAGGACAAATTGTATATCGCTTATTGTCCAGAAAGAGTTTTACCTGGAAATGTAATGTACGAATTGGTTTATAACGATCGTGTAATCGGAGGTGTTGATACAGGTTCGACTGAAAGAGCCGTTGAATTTTATGAGTTGTTCGTAAAAGGGGACTTACACAAAACAAATGCGCGAACAGCTGAGATGTGTAAACTGACAGAAAATGCCAGTCGTGATGTGCAGATTGCTTTTGCCAATGAGTTATCATTGATATGTGATAAGGCTGATATTAATGTTTGGGAGTTAATTCAGCTGGCCAACAGACACCCACGTGTGAATATTCTACAGCCTGGTTGTGGTGTCGGTGGTCATTGTATCGCTGTTGATCCATATTTCTTAGTGGCAGATTATCCACGTTTATCTCAATTGATTGGTAAAGCGAGGGAAACAAACAACTATAAATCATTTTGGGTAGCTGAAAAAATTCAAAATGCCATGTTGGATTTTCAGGTTAAGCATGGCCGTATGCCTTCAGTGGCGATTATGGGACTAGCTTTTAAACCTGATATTGATGATTTAAGAGAATCGCCAGCTAAATATATTGCACAAAGGGTAATACAAAGTACAAATAACGAGCAGATGTACTTTGTTGAACCAAATATAACGGATCATCCGGTGTATAAAATTTCTGATTGTGAACTAGCTTTTAATGAAGCAGAAATAATAGTCTTCCTTGTGGCACATAAAGAGTTTAAAAAATTACCGAAGGATGATAATAAGATTATTCTTGATTTTTGCGGAATTTACAAATAACCTGAGTTCGGCGTAAAATTTTGGACTCAGAACGCTTACAAATAGTAAGTTTCAAGTGTCTATTGACGAAAGAATAGCGGGCTATTTTGAGTCAATAACATGAAGAAAATTGCTGATTGTAAGTGGAAACACTTAGCTTTGAGTAAAAAACTTATCTACAGCGTCAAATTTTATCGCAATAGTTTACTATTCCTCTAAAATTATTCCTTGTAGATCAACTTTTTATATCAATCTGAGTTTTAAAATTTAAATCGAACTCAGGTAAATAATTAAAGTGGATTATTCTATAAAGTAAAAAACCGGGATATCCCGGTTTTTTACTTTATGTGGTGAATAATTTTAATCTTGGTTGACGATGTATACCGTATAAATAAGAATTGCCGTGTTGATGGCAGTAAGTGTAAGACCAACAGGGATCGAACTTAATTGCCATGATTTTAAACGCCTTGGTTCGACATATATGATGTCACCTGCTTTCAGGTAGAAGTAAGGTGAAAACATAATTTTCTCGTCAAGCGTATTTATTTTAATCATCTGCTGTACTTCTCCTTCTTTCCGGATAAGTCGAACCGTTTTTCTGTTTGCAAAGTCTGTCATATCGCCGGCCATACTAATGGCTTCCAATAAATTAATTTCCTCAGCATAAAGCAAAAATCTTCCAGGTTCTCTTACTTCACCAATAATAGTAATATTATCATTTAACAGTTTAACATCAACACTGCTTGTGTCGAGGTATTTACTTACTGCAATTTGAATTTTATCTCTCACTTCAGATATGGTTAAGCCTTGGACATAAATTTTACCAATGAACGGATAATTAATAGAGCCATCCAGGTCAACCCGGTAGCCAGCTAAAGTGGCAGCCATTGGGTTATCAATTCGCCCGTTGGTACTACGCATATCAAAGTTTAAGAAGGCCGATGTTCGTTCGTCAGTACTTGTTACGCGTATGTATAAGTTATCGTTGGGCTTTACTATATAGTCGGACTTTGTAGCTGAGTAATCTCTCTCAACCTCGGCAAGTGCTTTGGTATATTCTCCTTGCAAGTAAATCGATTTCTTTAGAGAAACACATGATGTTAGTGATATGGCATAAATCAGGAAAGCAAACTTAAAGTAGCGCATAGTTGTGAATTAAATATTTGGTTAAAAGTGGGACAAAATGCCAGTGCTTCGAAATAATTGACTGGTATTTCATGTTTTACATCACGAATAAAAATAAGGTAAATGAATGTTATCGACAAATATTCAGTTACAAAACTTGAAATTCAATAAATAGTTCAGAAAAATGAGAAAAACACCCTTGGAGATGCTATTGAGTTAAGCCAAATAGGAATTTTTTAGGGAAATAAATTTGAGCTCTGTAGTAAGGAATGGTAATGTAATTAAGTGCTGTTAGTTCCTAAATATCAATTAAAAGTCCTACTGTCATATTTGCAAGAATGTCAATAGTTTTCAGAAAGATATTGCATATTTTTTTTAATGTACCAAAACCAATACACTGATGAATTGAATACGCGTATTGATCAAATTTTAAGATTAAATACTCTTTTTTTTTATAGATTTATTTTCGATGATTTTTACCTAAACCACCTATATTCAATTTAGGGTTAATCAATCGATTAACACAGAAAGAAACTTGCTGGTTTGGTTCTAAGTCTGATTTTCGACTTTAGACAATTTTAAGATTGTGACTGAAGAGGCGAAGCATGCCCGAAGCTCTCATAATTGCTTAAGAATTGTTAGCTAATAACCCATAATCACGAAATAATTAATTGAAAACAAATAATACCATTCAGGCCTTTTGGGTTGGTATGGGCAGTTTAAGTTCTTTTGCGTTGGCGATGGTAAGTGCCGCTATTTTATCACGTTATTTTGATAAAGCAGAATATGGAACATATCGTCAGATATTATATGTATATAATACACTTCTTATTGTATTTTCGGCTGGCTTGCCTAGAGTGTTTGGATATTATCTGCCCCGTTATAGTTTGTCGCAAGGGAAATTTATCGTGTTAAAAATAACGCGGTTATTAGTATTAGGAGGGCTTGTTTTTTCAGTTTTTCTTTTCTTTTTATCTGATCTGATTGCAATTGTATTAAAAAATCCTGAGTTGGCTAAGGGCCTGAAAATATTCTCACCGATCCCTTTATTGTTACTTCCAACTTTAGGAATAGAAGGGATTTTTTCAACCTATAAAAAGACTATTTATATTGCGATTTATAATACAGTTACCCGCTTTTTAATGTTGCTATGCATTGTAGTTCCGGTGATTGTATTTAAAGGGTCTTATATTGATGCCATATACGGGTGGATTATTAGTTCCTTAATTATTTTGGTTATGGCCTACTTTTTTAAAGGGATTCCTTTCAAAGGCATTAATAAAGAACAGGCTGAGCTTCCATTTAAAGAAATTCTAAAATACAGTTTGCCATTGGTATCGGCTTCCATTGCAGGTATTATTTATCGGGCTGCCAACCAGTTTTATGTCAGTCGCTATTTTGGCCCTGAAGTATTTGCGGAGTTCAGTAATGGTTTTATTGAAATTCCTTTGGTACATATGGTGACAGGTGCGACTGCTACGGTATTGATGCCATTATTTTCAAAAGCTATTCATGAAGGTGATAATGTTACTGAAGTGACCAGGTTATGGTGTAATGCTTTAAGAAAATCTGCGATCATTATATATCCAATGGTCATCTTTTTTATGTTTTACTCAAAGGAGCTTGTTACATTGGTGTATTCAGATGCTTACGTATCTTCAGCCACATACTTTTCCATAGCGATGATTGTTAACTTTTTTAATATCGTCATATTTGCTCCTTTGTTATTAGCTCTTGGAGAGTCGCAGTTTTATGCCCGTTTGCATTATGGATTGGCTTTGGTTACCTGGGTAGCTGAGTTTGCCGTTGTAAAACTTTTTAATTCACCTGTTTCAATTGCCATAACTTTTGTAATAATTGCTATCGGAGGCGTGTTTGTTTCTTTGTTTTATTCAGCCAAAAAACTGAAGGTATCCTTTAAGAGTATGTTTCCGGCTATGAGCTTTGTATCCATTGCCTTACATTCATTAATCTGCTTGAGCTTTGTTACTTTTATAATGCGTCGGACAATCGTTAATGCAAGCGATATTATTAATATAACAGTGGCTGGCACATGTTATGTGCCATTACTTTGGATGACATCCAAATTCTTTAAAATAAATTATTTAGATATTATAAAACCACTACTCGCAAGAAGGAAATAACTTGTGGGCAGATGAGAAAATACAATATGAAGCGTCAAAAAATTCTAATTGTTTCAACTGGTTTTCATCCGCAGAATTCGCCAAGATCATTTAGAACGACTGAATTAGCAGTTGAATTAGCCCGTCAGGGACATCAGGTTGTAGTTTACATTCCAACAAGTGATTTTGACTATACAGATTTTGAGCAAATGCATAATTTGAAAATCAAACGTTTAGGGAAGTTAAGCTTTAAACCAATTGAGATTAAAGGCAACAAGATTATCCGTTTGTTACGACGTTTATGCAGACGCATGATGAGTTTACTGCTTGAATACCCATCCATAGAATTATTGTTTAAGGTGAAATCAGCATTAAAGCTCGAGAACGGATATGATATGCTGATATCCATTGCAGTTCCTTATCCAATACATTGGGGTGTAGCAAGTATATGGTCCAATAAGAACAAAATTGCCAACAAGTGGGTGGCCGATTGTGGCGATCCTTTTATGGGAGTTACTGCCGATACATTCAGGAAACCATTTTATTTTAAATATGTAGAAAAATGGTTTTGCCGTAAAGCTGATTATATTACTATTCCATTCGAAGGGGCACGCTCTGCTTACTACTCTGAGTTTCATAATAAGATTAAAATAATTCCTCAAGGATTTCGACTTGATGAATTAGAACTTCCAGAATATAAGAGCAATGGGGGAAGCCCATCGTTTGCCTATGCTGGAGGCTTTATTCCAGGGAAACGTGACCCTAAGGCAATGTTGGATTTTCTTGTAACATGTCAAAAGGATTTTAAATTTATTGTTTATACATCTTCGGCAGGTATGTTGATGCCTTATAAAGACAAATTAAAGGATAAACTAATTATCAGAGAGTACATTCCTCGTATTGAATTACTTAAAATGCTGTCCGGCATGGATTTTTTGGTTAATTTTGATAACAATACAAAAACACAACTCCCGAGCAAATTAATTGATTATGCTATTACCGGGAGACCTGTTTTTAATGTTACAAATAGTACCGATTTTAATCACTTGTTGGAGTTTATGAGTGGTAATTATGATAGCAAATTGCAGCTTGAACCAGCAAGTAGTTATGATATTAAAGTAATTGCTCAAAATTTTCTAAACCTGACAAATTGAGATGGCAATAACAAAACAACATTCTTTTAATAAGATTAGTGATTATTCTGACAGGTGGAAGGAAGGAATGGACTATGTATTGGTATTTCTATTATGGCCTTTAGGAGCATTGTTAGCTGCATTTAATCATTGGAAGAAACCATGGTCAAAAAATGTGTTTTGGTTATTTTGTATTTTCTTTGGGTTTACTTTTGTAATTGCAGAGAGAGGTGGATCGGATTCTGCCAGGTATGCGGAAGTATTTGTTGATATTGCACATTCAGATCTTAATCTTACGAGTTTATTTAGTTCGTTCTATTCCGAGCTTTCGGACGATCCGGATGTTGTTTCTCCTATAATTGTATTTTTGGTTTCCAGAGCAACAGATAATCCTAAATTCTTATTTATGGTTTACGGATTGTTTTTTGGCTTTTTCTATTCAAGAAATTTATGGTTTGTTCTTAATAAAATCGAAAATAAGGTTACTGGAATGATATTGTTGCTCACCTTAACCTTTGCTTTGATAAATCCTATTTGGCATATCAACGGATTTAGGTTTTGGGCAGCTGCACAAGTGTTTCTTTTTGGAACATTACCATTTTTATTGGATGGAAACAAGAAAACACTAATCTGGTCTGCATTTTCCATTCTTGTTCACTATTCTTTTATATTACCATTAGGCATTTTAGGTATATTCTATTTGGTTAAAAACAAGGCAAACTTATATTTGGCCTTTTATTTAGCTACTGCATTTTTGCAAGAATTAAACTTACAATGGTTTCAATCGATTCTATCCTTTTTACCTGATATTTTTTATTCTAAGGTATTAACATATGCCAATGCTGAATATGCTGAAACGCGTATGTTATCAAGTCAAGCCTTACAATGGTATGTAACGCTCCCTTTGGAGGGATTGAAATGGGTTAATTATATCTTTGTTATTTCGTTTTTTATAATAGGAAGAAAATTTATTAACGAAAGGGAAGATCTGAAAACACTGTTGTGTTTTTCTCTACTTTTCCTGGGATTTGCAAATATTCTTAGTTTTGTGCCATCGGGGCATCGCTACTTGCATGTAGCAAATACTTTTATTTTCCCGTTTTATATTATTTCATTTTCAGCATTTTCAAGAATCAGAAAATTATTCATCCTTCAAACTTTTAGTTTACCATTGTTAGTGCTTTTTTGTGTCATGTCTATTAGAATAGGCTTTAATCATTTTGGGGCATTAACAGTAATTGGTAACCCGGTGTCATCGGCCTTTTATTCATATCCGGTTCCTTTAATGGATGATATTAAAAGAGTATTGTAAGAGAATTAAAATAGTTATAACCAAACTTAATTTTAAACGTGAGAGATATTGTGTTGAATAAGAGAAAGATAGGGCGTGTTTATACGAACCTAAGAGGCTGGAGGACAAGTCGCAAGATAATGATTATAGAATCTGACGACTGGGGCAGTGTGAGAATGCCATCCAAAGATGTATATGACAAATGTTTAAGAGCCGGCTACCCAGTAGATAAACGACCATACGAGCGATATGACTCAATCGCTAGTGAAGAGGACTTAGAATTGTTGTTCAACTTGTTAAGTTCTTATAAGGATATAAAAGGAAACCATCCCATTATTACTGCTAATTGTTTAGTGGCTAATCCGGATTTTGAAAAGATTAAAGCCGATAATTATAACAATTACCATTATGAACTAATCACTGAAACCTTTAAAAAATATCCGAAGCACAGTAATAATTTTAATTTATGGAAACAAGGGATGAACTCAAAAGTATTCCATCCGCAATACCATGGACGCGAACATGTAAATGTAAGTCTTCTGTTGGGAGATTTACAAAAAGGTAAGGAAAATGCACATTTTGGTTTTGCAAATGGTATGCCCGGATGTATACCCTTAGGTCCAAAAGCTATTGGAAATAGGTATGTTGAAGCAATGCGTTATTCTTCCATCAAGGACAAAAAGGATAAATTAAACATTTACCTGGAAGGATTAGACATCTTTGAAAGATTATTTGGATTTAGGTCATATTCAATAATACCTCCCAACTATATATGGAGCCTCGATTATAATGAAGCTGTTAACAAATCAGGTGTTAAATTCATTCAAAGCATCCGAATGATTAAAGAGCCGGTGATTGGCAAAGATAAAGTCATTAAACATGATATATACTTGGGTAAGAAGAATAAGTTTGGTCAGGTTTATGGTGTTCGAAATGTAACCTTTGAACCTACCTCTGTTAAGAAAGGTGTACAATCATTTGTTGATCAGTGTTTAATGGAGATGAATATAGCCTTCAAAATGGGTAAGCCCGCAGTAATTAGTAGCCATCGAATCAATTATGTTGGATTTATAGATCCCGGTAACCGAGACAGATCTTTGAACATGTTAGAACAAATTCTGACTACTGCCATCAAGCGTTGGCCTGATTTGGAATTTATGACCTCAGACCAACTGGGGCGTATAATCCTTGGCCACAATTACGAAAATAATTAGTTTCAGTAAGAAGTAGTCTTGTAAGTTATAGCTGAAAATTAATTCGACTTTTGTTTTAGTTACGCACACACATGAATAATTTGAAGGTGGTAATTGGGAAGTAAACCAGATCTTTTATCTTTCACAGGGTTAGCTCACTGAAAGAGTGGGTAATAGTGATTAAAAAAAGAACATGAATTGAGCTGTTAAATCCTGTAATTTAATGAAATACCTCAACCAATAGTTTGGAGGTTAAATTTCTTACCATTTCACATTAAGCATTGATTAAGCAATTTCGTCTTTAAGTATATTCTTTTAATCAGTTTTAATTAAAAAATCTGATCCATGAAAATAGCAATTCATCAACGTAAGACATCGTTTAGCGAAAAATGGATTAAATATTGCCAGGATAATAATCTGGATTATAAGATTGTTGATTGTTACGATAGCAATATAATTAATGAGTTAAAGGATTGTGACGCTTTAATGTGGCACCATTATCATGCCAGTACTAAAGATATTCATTTTGCTAAGGAGCTGATATACTCATTGGAAATGGCAGGCAAAATAGTATTTCCTAATTTCCGTACAACCTGGCACTTTGATGATAAACTGGGACAAAAATATTTGTTAGAAGCTTTTGACTGTCCTGCTGTTCCTGCCTATGGATTTTACTCAAAACAAGATGCTTTAAAATGGGCCCGTGAAACCAGTTTTCCAAAAGTTTTTAAGCTACGTGGTGGGGCCGGGGCTGATCATGTTCGACTGGTTCCTGATTATAAAAAATGTGTATCATTAATTAATCAGGCATTTGGAAAAGGATTTAAGCAGTATAATGGTTTTAGCAATTTAAAGGAACGTTGGCGTAAGTTTAAAGCCGGCAAAACAAAATTTGCTGATGTTATGGTTGGTGTAGGTCGTTTATTTATAACCACGCCTTATTCTCGTATTCATGGAAGAGACAAAGGGTATATATACTTTCAGGATTTTATCCCAAATAATACACACGATATTCGTGTTACCTGTATCTATGGTAAGTGCTTTGCATCACGTCGACTTGTCCGGCCAGGTGATTTTCGAGCCTCTGGAAGTGGCTTGTCCGACTGGGATATAAAAAAGGTTCCTGAGCAGGCCTTGAAAACGGCATTTGATCTGGCAAAACGATTAAAGCTTCAATCTGTTGCTCTGGATTTTGTGATGAATGGCAATACGCCTTTGATTGTTGAGATGAGTTACGGATTTGGATATCATCCTGATATGTTCAAATTTGGATATTGGGATGAGGAATTAAATTATTACCCTGGTGAATTCAACCCACAAGGGTGGATGGTTGAAGGTGTAATCAATTCAGTCCATGCCAATAAGGTAAATAGCAGCCTGTATTAGGTTTTTATTGAACTCCGACATATAGTAATTTCTATAAACATTTAAATTATTTAATGTGAGAATTGTTTTAATACTTCCCTCTTTAGCTTCAGGTGGATTAGAGAAAGTTATCACTGAACTTGCATGGTATTTTTCCAAACAAAAGGATATTCAGGTTTCGGTTATAAGTTTAATGAAAGGTGACGTCTTTTTTCCTCTCCCTGATAATGTTAAGTTATACAGTCCGGTGTTTGGCACATCAGATTTAATACGGCCAATATACCTGATACGACTGATGTTATGGTTAAGGAGTATGACCAAAAAGATTGCCCCTAATGTGGTTTTAAGTTTTGGAGGAAAATTTAACTCATTTGTGTTTCTTTCTGTTTATGGATTACCTGTTCGGGTTTATATATCCGACCGTAGTCGTCCGTCCATTAGTTATGGAAGATTTTTAGATTTTTTAAACCCAAGAGTTTATAAAAAAGTGGCTGGGATAATTGCTCAAACTGAAAGAGCAAAAGAAGTAATGATTGAACGTACGGGACATTCTAATATTAAGGTAATTGGTAATCCGTTGAGAATGAAGAATGGGTTTAGCGATGAGCGAAAAAATATAATACTTAATGTTGGACGATTTGTTCAAACAAAACAACAGGAATTATTGGTGAGATATTTTTCAGAAATTAATCCTGAAGGATGGAAAGTTTATTTTATAGGAGATGGTCCTACAATGCCTGAGGTTAAAAACGTAGTTGCTGAGTTAGGTATTGAGGATAAAATTCATTTTTGCAATGTGGTAAACAATGTGGCAGATTATTATAACAGTTGTAGTGTTTTTGCATTTACTTCAAATTCAGAAGGTTTTCCAAATGTATTAGGTGAGGCGATGTTAGCTGGTCAGGCTTGTATAAGTTTTGATTGTGAAGCTGGACCTGCAGATTTGATTGAGGATGGTGTAAACGGATTTCTGATTGAGGAAGATGAACATGAAGCATATGTTGAGAGGCTTAGAGCATTAATAAATGATGAATCTTTAAGAAAAAGGTTTGGCAATAATGCAAAGGAATGCATGCTTAAGTATGACTTTGATGAGATAGGGAAACAATTCTTGGATTTCTTTAAGCAAGATATCTAATGAGGATATTAATAAATACATCTAAATTACGATTTGGTGGCGCTATTCAGGTAGCTCTTTCCTTTATTTACGAGTGTAGAAATTTTACTGAGCACGAATATCATGTATTTGTTGGTTCAGGTGTTGGGAAGTCATTACGTGAAGAAGATTTTCCAGGGAATTTCTTCTTCTATAAAATGAATTTCGGCTCTGTTAACCTTTTAAAAACATCTGCTATCTCAGCTAAATTGTCGGAGTATGAAGATAAAATCAAACCCGATTGTGTAGTTACAACTAGCGGGCCATCCTATTGGAAGGCCAAAGTACCGCATTTAATGGGATTTAACCTGGGTAACCATATTTATTACGACTCACCATTTTATAAATCAATAAGCACGTATCGAAAAGTAAGATTCTTTTTTAAAAGGAAATTTCATTTCTGGTTTTTCAAAAGAGATGCATCAGCGTATATAGTTCAAACTGAAGACGTAAATCAGCGGTTAAGAAAGGCTCTCGATACAAATAGTGTTTACACGGTTTCAAATACACATAGTGGCTTTTTTAATAATTTTAATGATAAAGACTTTAACCTCCCACAGAAAAAAGATGAAGAACTTTGGTTTATAACCGTTAGTTCATATTACAGACATAAGAATGTGGAAATTATCCCATCTGTAATAAAAGAATTGGACAGAAGAGGGTATTCCGATGTCAAATTTATTTTAACTCTTCCTCCGGAAACCTTTGAAAAAGTATTTAGTAATCTGGACAAAAAGAATATAATTAATGTGGGGCCGGTTAAGCCGGAAGATTGCCCTGCACTGTACAATAAATGCGACTTTATGTTTCTGCCTACTCTGGTCGAATGTTTTTCTGCATCGTACCCCGAGGCAATGATAATGAAAAAACCAATTATCACTACTGATTTACCCTTTGCTCATAGTATTTGTAATAATGCGGCTGTGTATTTTAAGCCAATGGATGCCGTGTCAGCGACAGAAGCAATAGTGAGTGTCCTGACAAACGAGGATTTAAAGTTGAAGTTAATTAATAATGGATTGTCCAGACTTCAACAGTTTGATAATGCCTCCGAAAGGGCCGATAAAATTTTAAAAATCTGCAAAACGTTAGTGAATGGTAACGATATTAAAGCTTAGTAATCAAAATAGTATCATTCATTTTAGAAATAATATCCCTTATTGGGAATATATACAATAGATAACAGTTTAAGTACTTCCAATAAAAGCATAAATGGATGAAATGAGCTATAAAATAGCTCCATTAGAAATCGAAATAGCGATTTGGGCAAGTTCATTCAGAAATAATAAACCAAACTAAACATGAAGCAAATCATTCAGAATCTTAAGACCGGAGAAACTGCACTTGAGGATATTCCCGTACCAAAACCAGGCCATGGGCAGTTATTAATTAAAACATCACACTCACTTGTTTCGCTTGGAACTGAAAGGATGTTGGTGGAATTTAGCAAAGCTAATCTTATTCAAAAAGCCAAACAGCAACCGGATAAGGTTAAGCAGGTATTAGATAAAATTAAATCCGACGGCCTATTACCAACCCTTGAAAATGTTTTTAAAAGATTGGAAGAGCCTCTGCCTCTGGGTTATTGTAATGTAGGGAAAGTTGTTGAGATAGGTAAGGGGGTAACAGGATTTTCTGTTGGTGATGTGGTGGCATCTAACGGTAAACATGCCGAGTATGTTAGTGTTGCTGAAAATCTGGTGGCGAAGGTTCCGGAAGAAGTATCACGTGAGGAAGCGGCTTTTACCGTTATTGGATCTATTAGTTTACAAGGTATCCGTTTGTGCAAGCCTACTTTTGGAGAAACAATTGTAGTTTATGGACTTGGCCTCTTAGGACTTATTGCTGTGCAGATGCTTATGGCAAATGGCTGCGATGTAATTGGAATTGATATTGACGAAAGTAAATGCGCACTGGCAAAAAAATGGGGAGCCAGAGTTATTAACCCAAATGATGGAGATGATCCTGTAAAAACGGTTATGGACATCACAGGAATGGGGGCTGACGGTGTAATTATTACCGCCTCTGCAAAAAATCATGATATTGTTTCAAATGCGGCCAAAATGAGTAGAAAAAGAGGCAGGATAGTGCTTGTTGGGGTAATTGGCTTGAATTTGAATAGGGCTGAGTTTTATGAAAAAGAGTTAACTTTTCAGGTGTCATGCTCTTATGGACCTGGCAGGTACGATGATGATTATGAGAAAAAGGGAATCGACTACCCACTGCCATTTGTTAGATGGACAGAGAAAAGAAATTTTGAAGCGATTTTAGGAGCTATAAAAAAAGGATCTATAAATGTTAAGGATCTGATTTCAGAAGTAGTTGAGTTGAAGGATTACCAAAATATTTATAGCGCCATGGGGCGTTCCGGATCAATCGCTTCTATACTTAAATACTCCGCAGAACAAGAGGAGCTGGATAAAAAGAATAATACAGTAGTTTTAGGTAATGGATCGTTTTTAGGAGCGAAAGCAGTAACAGCTTTTATTGGTGCTGGCAATTTTACAAAAATGACTATGCTACCAGCGTTAAAAGATTCAGGAGCTAAATTCAAGTACATTGCTTCCTCGGGAGGTGTTTCTGGTACGGCACTAGCGAAAAAATATGGTTTTACCCATAGCACGACCGACTACGCGAATATACTTGAAGATAAAGAGGTGGATACGGTATTTATTACCACGCGACACAATTCTCATACTAAATTTGTTAATGAAGCCATAAATGCCGGGAAGCATGTTTTTGTTGAAAAACCATTGGCAATTAACATAGAACAGCTTAATAGTGTTATTGAGAACTACCAAAGTGTTGTGGATAAGCAAGGACATCCAACATTAATGGTTGGGTTCAATCGTCGTTTTTCACCTCATTCACGCGCTATTAAAAAGGCTATCGGTGATAACATGGGACCTATAAATATTGTGGCTACCATGAATGCGGGTTTCATTCCTCCTCAAGTATGGGTACATGATTTGGAGATAGGTGGTGGTCGTATTATCGGTGAAGCTTGTCATTATATGGATCTATGTACCTACTTTACAGGATCGGCAATTACTTCTGTTTGTATGAATAGTATGGGGGTCGATACGGATGAAAGTACAGACAACGCAAGTATTTTGCTGAAATTTGAAAACGGTAGCAATGCAGTGATAAATTATTTTGCTAACGGATCTAAAGCATATAGCAAGGAACGATTTGAAGTCTTTTCACAGGAACGAGTTTTTATCCTGGATAATTTTAGGACTACAGAGGCTTTTGGTGTAAAAGGATTTAAGAATATAAAAACCAGAATCAATAAAGGACACAAGGAACAGTTCCATACCTATATTCAGAAGATAAAAGAAGGAGGAGAGCCGTTGATTCCACTGAATGAAATAGTAAATGTAACAAAGGCTTCTTTTGCAGCACTTCAAAGTCTGAAGGAAAAAAAATGGATCGACATTGACTAAAACAATGCAAAAGGTTGGTAAGTTAAAAAGACTTTATTGGTATTTATTACTGATTCCAAAGCTGGGGCTTTTTAATATTGTATACGTGCAATTCTACAGGCAGCTGATTAAGTTTAACTCTTATCAGCGAAAATTTCCTATTCGAGCATTCAGGGAAGGAACTTTCTTTAGTGGTGGACCTGTAAGAAATGATTATCCAGAAGACTGGAAAGCTGAGCTGATCAAACAGGCAGATACTATTCTTGAAGGTAGATTACCCTATTATTCTTTTCACCATGTAAAGCAGAGTTCACCGCCAAATTGGTTTTTAAACCCATTTAATCAGAAAGAATGTTCCAATGTGATTGATCATTGGATGAATATCGGTGATTTTGATGAAGAGCTGGGAGATATCAAAAATATATGGGAGATATCACGCTTTGCCTGGGCTGGTGTATTAGCCAGAGCCTACAAAGTGAGTGGAAATCCAGCTTACCTTAAAACATTAAATCAATATTTTGAGAATTGGGCGGCCAGAAATCCGGTTAATCAAGGCCCAAATTGGAAATGTGGCCAGGAATCTGCATTAAGAATGTTGCGCGTATTAGATGTACTTCTTATTCTAGGAGAAGATAAAAAGCCATCTCAGGTTGTGATTGATTTTATAAAAGGTCATCTTGATCGGGTATCATCTAATTTAAGATATGCACTCGCGCAGCGAAATAATCATGCAACCAGTGAAGCAGCAGCGCTATTTATTGGAGGTATCTGGTTGAAATCAGTAGATCCTGCAAATAAAAAGAAGTATCATCGATTTGAACGAATTGGCAGAGGCAACTTATTATTCGCTGTTCGAAGGCTGATTTATCCGGATGGAGCTTTTGCCCAGCATTCTGTTAATTATCACAGATTATTTTTAGATACCCTTTCACAGGTAGTATTTTGGACCAAACACCTTGAATATAATCTCAAAGCAAAAGAATTCTATAATATTTATAACAGTGCTAAAGAATGGTTATTGGATATTACAGATGAGAGCGGCAGAAGTCCAAATATTGGTTCCAATGATGGCAGTTTGTTGCAAACAAATCATGCCTGTGATTATAACGATAACAGGCCGTCGTTACAACTGGCCTCCATGCTGATTGACGGAAGGAAGCGTTTTGACCATGGTCCCTGGGATGAAGTGCTTTATTGGTATTTAATGGATGGTGAGGCGAATAATCAGCCACTGAAACAAAGGAAGTTCTCGAAGGTTAAAGCTTCAGGTTATGTTATTATGAATAACGCTGATTCGTGGGCTTTACTGCATTACCCTAATTATAAATTTCGACCTGCTCACAACGATGTGTTTCATTTTGATCTGTGGTCAAATGGTACAAACCTGTTGATGGATTCAGGCACATATTCTTATAATCCTGATAAAGAAGACAACTTTGACTTTAAATCCGTTCATGCACATAACACCATTTCTTTTGATAAGCATGAGCAAATGCCACGGCTAAGCAGGTTTTTATTAGCCAAATGGGTTAAGCCCAGGTATGTTGGAAAAATAGAGAATTCTTCTGGCGATAAGTCCAGTTGGTATGGTACTTATAAAGATCATAATGGGAACATCCATAAAAGGCAGGTTGAGTGGACGGAAAGCACTTGGATAATCAAGGATTTTTGTTCGGGAAGATCGGTTGGTTTTACTTCCGGATACAATTTTGATAAATGCGAGTATTCGTTGGATGAAAGTAATCATACCCTGACGTTACAATGGGGTACCATTGAAATTATTGGTGCTGATAGCTTGAAAATTGTTGAACAATTTATTTCTCTTTACTACATGGATCGTAAAGAGGTTAACCGATTGGTTATAAGTTCTAAAAATAACGCTGAGTTAATAACAAAAATACATATCAGTCAGTGAGAATATTATATTTCCATCAATATTTCTGCACGCCCCATGGAAATTCGGGCATACGATCATACGAAATGGCTAAATACCTGGTGAATGCAGGACATCAGGTTACGATGGTTTTTGGTGAATCTCCAAGACTTAAGTCGCCTTTAAACGGACAACCGTACAAGAAAGGAATACGACGAGGTAATTATGAAGGCATTGATCTGATTGAGCTTAATCTTTCCTACAATAACAAGATGAGTATTTTCAAACGATCATTGGTGTTTATCAAATTTTCGTTGAAGAGTATTCACTTAGTATTTAAAGAAGATTTTGACCTGGTATTTGCTACTTCCACACCAATCACAGCAGGTATTCCTGGTATAATAATGCGTTTGTTTGGAAAGCGTAAACCATTTGTGTTTGAAGTACGGGATCTTTGGCCTGAGTTACCTCGAGAAATGGGGGTTGTGAAAAATAAAACCTTGCTTTGGCTTATGGGAGTTCTCGAGTATCTTTCTTATAACAAAGCAGATGCCTGTGTGGCTTTATCCCCTGGAATTAAAGAAGGAATTCAAAGGCGATTAAAACATGAGAAACCAGTTTATTTAATCCCTAATGGATGTGACCTTGAGTTGTTTAAGCCGGGTCGTAATTCAAAAGATATTATCCCAGGTTGTTCTGATAGTGATTTTATAGCTGTTTTTATAGGTGCTCATGGTATTGCAAATGGATTGGATGCTGCCATAGATGCGGCAGCTATCTTAAAAACGAAACCCAATACCAACAATATAAAAATTGTTCTCATTGGAGATGGGAAACTTAAGAGACATCTTGCTGATCGGGTTGCTAATGAAAAACTGGATAATGTTATACTTCTTGATCCGGTCCCTAAAAACTCATTACTGAAATATCTTTGGGCTGCTGATGTTGGCTTAATGTTGTTGGCTAATGTTCCTGCTTTCTATTATGGTACGTCTCCTAATAAGTTCTTTGATTATATTTCAGCAGGTTTACCCGTGTTAAATAATTACCCTGGGTGGTTGGCAAATATGATTTCAGAAAACAATTTAGGAGTTGTTGTTGAACCTGATACTCCAATTGATTTTGCAGAGTCATTAATTGACCTTAGTACAAAAAATGGAGCGCTCGAAGAAATGAGATTAAACGCAAGAAATTTTGCGCAAGAACATTTTAGCAGGAAAGAACTTGCGAATAAGTTCGAGGATGCTTTAGTGGAAATATATCATGATTATAGTAAATAGATTCTAAGGTGTTAAGTACGATAAAGCAATATGCCAAAAATATAATTGGTTGGAAAACCAATCGTAAATTAGTTGTTATTTCGGTTGATGATTACGGAAATGTCAGGCTTGCATCCAGTAAAGCACGAGAAAATATTGATAATGCTGGCTATAAAGCAGCTGGTTTTTTTGATAAATACGATACTCTTGAAACAAGAGAAGATCTGGAAGCATTATATGAAGTATTGTCATCGGTGAAGGATGTTCATGGAAATAATGCAGTTATGACTCCATTTGCGGTTCCATGCAATATTGATTTCGAAAAAATGGCAAGCGAAAATTTTGGAAGATATCACTATGAGTTGCTACCTGAGACATATGCAAAACTTGAGGAGATAGATAAATTGTCGTACGAAGGTACTTGGCAAATGTGGAATGAGGGTATGAGGAAAGGTCTTATGGCACCTCAATTTCATGGTAGAGAACATCTGAGTTTAAAGGTGTTTGAGGAAAAACTGAAAGAAAGAGATCAAGAACTCCTTACTGTTCTTCAAAATAGAAGTTTTACAGCATTGACTTCAACGGTTAGTAATCATATTGGCCAAACTTCGGCTTTTGGCTTTTGGGATTTCAAGGATAACTATAAATTCAAGTCAATTATTGAGGATGGACTTAATGCTTTTGAGAAAGTTTATGGATATCGATCGGTATGTTTTAATGCTCCAGCAGGAAGTGAACATCGTATTATCTATAACTATCTAAAAGAAGGAGGCGTAAAATTTGTTGATACACCTCTAATAAAAAAAGAACATCAAGGTTTTGGGAAGTATAAAGTACGATTTAATTATACCGGCAAAACCGATTCTTCAGGCATTAAACTAGTTGTTCGAAATGTGGTTTTTGAACCTACAGAAGATTCCAAAGTAAAATGTATTGATTTGGCATTAAATCAGATCGCGGCAGCTTTTCGTTGGGGTAAACCTGCAATTATAAGTTCGCATAGAGTAAATTTTTGTGGGTATATAGATCCGAATAATAGAAAGATAGGGTTAACCGCACTAAAGGAGTTGTTAACGAAAATCGTACAAAGGTGGCCGGATGTAGAGTTTATTTCCGCGGAACAACTTGGTAATATAATCGAAAATGGTAATGAATAGACTTATTTATCTGGCTTATTATCTGTCAAAACTCGATAGAAACAAGTTTAGGGATTTTTTGAAGTTTGCGTCAAAAACGAGTGGCAGAATCAAGCCTCTTTTGCTACTTGATTGCGTTTATAGCGTTTTTCGTTATAACACCTCTCTGCTGGATTACTTCTATTTTGGCTATTACTCAAAAGATTCAAAAGAACGATCAAACTGGGCCGGAACAGGATTTATGTATGAATATCAAAAGGTGATGAATCCAAAAGAAAGCAGAGGCATCCTGGAGGATAAGATCCAGTTTAATGATACTTACAAAAAGTACGTTCGAAGGAAGTTTGCAACTTTAAATCAGTTAAAGGAAAGTATGATTTTAACCAATACTTTTCTGACGAATGATTCGGGTAGAATTGTTCTGAAATATTCGATGGGACAAGTAGGTGCCGAAGTGAAAATCGTCAATTGCAATGAATTTAATGGCAATACCCTAATTGAATATATGGAAAATGAAGGCTTTAATTTAGTTGAGGACTTTGTTGTTCAGCATGATAAATTGAATGACTTATCTCCATCCGGATTAAATACATTGCGTCTTTTTACCCAATTAAGCAATGGTTCGGTCGATATTATCGGTGCACGATTAAGAATAACCGTGAACTCTACGGTGGATAATATGGCTGCAGGTAATCTGGCGGCGCCGGTTGATGTAAAAACCGGGCGTATAACAAATTGTGCAGTTTACAGTGATATAACAAAAGACGATTGTGCCGTTCATCCGATTACCGGAACGAAGATAATTGGTTTTGAAATTCCTTATTGGAATGAAACCATCAATATGATTAAAGAGGCAGCCTTGCTGGCTCCAAATAACAAATCAATCGGTTGGGATATTGCGATCAGCAATAATGGCCCTGAACTTATAGAAGGCAACCATAACTGGTGCAAACTTTTGTGGCAACTTCCTGTGCATAAAGGACTGAAAGAAGTGCTGGAAAATTATCAATAGTGGAAAAACTACTTCTTTTTATCAAACAAAACCTAAAGTTTTTATGGGCTGTTATTGACTCCATCAATAATGCGATTTATGGCTTGTTGTTTGATAAAACAATGAAAAGGAGTTTAAATGCTATTTCCAATAATGTAGACATCTCTCCATATACATTTAAAGAATTAAAGGCATCTGATACAAATGACCTATACGAACTTATTAAAAATCAAAAGGAAAGTGATCTGAATTATTTCCAACCACATGGTTTTGATCATGATTCAATAAGAGGAAAACTTAAGCAAAAAGCATTCCTTATGATGGGAATTTATTTTGAGCAGCAACTAATAGGTTATTTCTTCTTGCGTTTTTTCGTTAATAAAAAGTGTTTTGTAGGTCGCCTGATTGATGCTGATTATCGTGGAAAAGGCGTAGGCTTATTAATGAATAAAATAATGTATGGAATTGCATGGAATATGAAATTTCGATGTCTGTCAACCATTTCCAAAAGCAACCATTTTATTATGAAAGCTCATAAAAAAAATACAACGATGGTAGTATTAAAGGAGCTGAATAACAACTTTTTATTGGTTGAGTTTATTAATCCTGATCTTTCCAATAACTAATAAACAATGTTAAAACGCTTATTCGATATTCTGGCCTCATTAATTGGCCTCATTATACTTAGTCCTCTACTTTTAATTATCAGCCTACTGATTAAGATCTATATGCCAGGGCCTGTTCTTTTTCATCAGGTGCGAGCAGGCAAAGGAGGCAAACCTTTTACAATACACAAATTCAGATCGATGGTTGTAAAAAATAAAGGAACCACAGTTTCTGTAAAAGGAGATAAGCGTATTACACCGCTTGGCGCTAAAATGAGAAAGTATAAACTGGATGAACTTCCTGAATTATGGAATGTGTTGGTGGGCGATATGAGTTTTGTTGGTCCTCGCCCGGATGTGCCTGAGTACTATAACCGATTACAGGGCGAAGAACGAAAGATACTTGAACTAAGACCAGGTATTACAGGGCCTGCTTCTCTAAAATTTTCTAATGAAGAAGAACTACTGGCATCGGTTTCCAATCCCATTCAATATAATGATGAGGTCTTATGGCCGGAGAAGGTACGCTTAAACCTACAATACTATTATGAGCGTCATTTTTTTATGGATATAGCCATCATCCTTAAAACTGTTTTTCTTCCTGCATTTCGGAAGAATAGTCCCATCAATAACTAAGAGATACAAACGACTATATGATTGAATTTTTATTGGTTGTGTCAATTGTAATAATAAGTCTATGCATTTATTTAATAGCTGACTATTACGGACCTGCCACCATTCGATGTAGAAAAGGTATAGATAAAAATAATCTTAAGCAATACAAAGAATTGATTGCGCAGGAATATGATTCAGAAGGTAATCTTTGGGCAAGCAGAGGAATGATACTTTACCGGATGAAAAAAGGCGATAATGTATTTAAACGTGTTGCGCATATTCCTTCGGGATGGTCATTTTATTGGTTATACAACTTCTCCATTTTTCGAAAGTTTGTAAATAAACCAGAATGTGTTGTTGTTACAATATCTGATAATCAACACATATGTGCGATGTCTGCCGGTATTATTTGGTACAAGCAGATACAGGATAAGAAGTTTACTGAAGTATTTCAGATGCGGTATTTTGGAATGGGAGTAGGCAGGGGGATATTCAGTAATGGCATGGTATCGGTCAATAAGTCGGAGGTGTATTTCGGCGAGTATTTTCGCAACCCTTCTCGAACTGATGTCAGGATATATAAAAGCCGAGACCATGGTAAAACATGGGATGTGGCTTATGAGTTTGAAGCAAAAAACACCAGGCACGTTCATGGTATTCAGAAAGATCCGTATACTGGTCGATTATGGGTGACTTGTGGTGATTTGGATCACGAATCATTTATTGCGTATACTGAAGATGGTTTTAAAACCATTCATGAGGTAGGGAGAGGCAGTCAGAAATGGCGGACCTGTCATCTCATTTTTAAACAAGATTATATCTATTGGGGAGCCGATACCGGATCTGTAGAAGAGGCTGGTGTATATCGACTTGACAGGAAGACCAATAGCATTGATAAAGTTTGCAGCGTTAAAGGAGCTATACTTTATGGTGCCGAACTCATCAATGGAGATATGGTTTTTTGTGCTGACAGGGAGGGGTTTGAAAATGAAGAGGATGATGTTGTCCGATTAATTGAAGTTCAATCAGAACATGGTGTCAATGAGTTGAAGGTTGGCAGTTGGAAGCATTCAAAGAAGAACTTCCGTTATAGTTTTGCAATGTTACGTACACCCAGAAACAGTGGAGCTAACACACTGTGTTTTTCCGTAATTAATCAAAAAGAGTACCCAATGGGTGAGATGATCCTTGTCGAAGCGGATCATTTACATCAGTTAACCAACCATAATTAATTAATCTATGAAAAAACGCATTTACTTATCACCGCCACATATGTCAGGCAATGAGATCAAACATGTGAATCAAGCTTTTGATGAGAATTGGATTGCCCCTCTTGGCCCTAATGTAGATGCCTTTGAGCAGAGTGTTTCAGAATATTGCGGAGTGACAGGGTCTGTAGCCCTTAGTTCAGGTACAGCGGCATTGCATTTAGCACTTATCTTATTGGGCGTCCAACAAGGTGATGATGTCTTTGTTTCATCATTTACTTTTTCTGCTTCTGTAAATCCGGTAGTGTATCAGGGAGCTACTCCTGTGTTAATCGATAGCGAGCCGGATACCTGGAATATGGACCCTCAGTTACTGGAGCAGGCCATCCTCGACAGGCAAAAATATGGGAATAAGCCAAAGGCAATTATTGTGGTTCATCTATATGGAATGCCGGCTAAAATGGATGAAATATTAGCCATCGCAGAGAAGTATAGTATCCCGGTTATTGAAGATGCGGCTGAAGCATTAGGGAGCAAGTATAAGGGGAAGCCATTGGGCTCACTGGGGAAGCTGGCTATTTTATCGTTTAACGGAAACAAGATTCTAACAACATCAGGTGGAGGTGTACTTTTATCCAACAATACCGAATGGATTGATGAGGCAAGGTTTCTGGCAACTCAGGCCAGAGATCAGGCTGTACATTATCAGCATAGCAAGGTAGGTTACAATTACAGAATGAGTAATGTACTTGCAGGTATAGGTCGAGGGCAGTTAGAAGTGATTGATGAGAGAGTGCGAAGAAAAAGGGAAATTAATTTATATTATAAGGATAAGCTTGGTGAGTTTGATGGTATTGAATTTTTGGAAGAACCTGATGAATCTTATTTTTCGAATTGCTGGCTTACTACTATCCTTGTTGATCCGGTGAAGACAGGAACTTCATGGCAGCAACTAAGATTAGAATTGGAAAAAGAGAACATAGAAAGCAGACCTTTATGGAAACCAATGCATCTTCAGCCTGTCTTCGAAGCTTATCCTGCTTATCAAAATAATGTCTCTGAAAGCCTGTTTGCCACTGGAATGTGTTTGCCATCTGGCACAAATATGTCAGATGGAGAGCTTGAGAAGATAGTATCTATCCTTAAAAAAGAAATCAACAAATAATACATTCAAATACCAGACAAGAATGTACCGATTGACAAACTAACTCTAAATAATGAATAATTATGATTTTTATTACTTTACTAAGACGTCTTGAAAGGTTTTGGGTTTCTAAATCGAGTTCCAGTAGAAAAATTAAATACTTTAGGAAACAAGGTATGAAGGTTGGCGAGAACTGTAGGTTTGAAACAATGGAGTTTTCTACAGAACCATATTTGATAGAAATTGGGAATGGTGTGCGTATTGCAACCGGAACACTTTTTATAGCGCATGATGCAGGCATTGGCCTTTTTTCTAATGATTTCCCTGATTTTGATGTGTTTGGAAAGATAACAGTGGGCGATAATGTGGTTATTGGGGCAAAGTGCACCATATTACCTAATTCTACTATTGGTAATAATTGTATTGTAGGTGCCGGTAGTGTTGTTCGGGGCAAATTTCCTGACAATAGTGTAATATTTGGAAACCCGGCGAAGGTATTTATGAAAATGAGTGTACTAAAATTATTATATAGCAAATCACAAGGTCTTCTTAAAACTCGTAAAATGTCGGATAGGAAAAAGAAACCTATAGTAATGGAACATTTTGCTAAAATGGAGCTAGAAAATAAGAACAAGTTAGAGTCTAAAAAAGCGTAGATGTACTAAAGCATTTGGATGTAATATTCAAAAGTGTTTTGAATATTAATTTTTAAAGATTAAGGAGATTGAAACAGCCAATATTTATCAATTAGTATTGGAAAGTGATTTTGATTAGGTACACAAGATATTAAACTTTTTACTGCCTTAATTGTTTATTATTCAAAGAATTAAATGGAAGGTCTAATTTATGTTGTAAGTAGTTGTCATATAAAAACACCTAAAACGAATAATTATGAAAACCTTTAGTTATATTTTAATATTACTGCTGTTAATTAGTTGCAATTCTAATCAAAAACCTATGAAAAAAATTATTTTTCTGCATCATAGTACTGGCCAAGGTGTTTGGTATGGTGAAACGAACAGGTATGTGAGAAAACTTACGGGTAAAAGTGATGTAAAAACTTTCTTCAATCGTTACAATAGAAAAAATAAGACAAATTTCGAAATAACAGAATTGTCATTTCCCAAAAAAGTTCCATATGGTTGGCAAAATTATCCTTACGATTACTACAATATATGGGTCAAAAATGCCGGTGATCAGCCTTATATGGAAGAGCCTACATTGGAAATATTAACAAAAGAATATGATGTTATAATTTTTAAACATTGTTATCCTGTTAGTAAAATATTGGAGGATACTGGGACAGCCGATATTAATTCCAAAGAGAAAAGGCTCGAAAATTATAAGTTACAATATGAGGCTCTGAAAAAGAAGATGCATGAGTTTCCAAACAATAAGTTTATCGTTTGGACACCTGCTGTGCATGTAAAATCTAAAATTACCAAGGAAGAAGCAGAGCGAACACAGCAATTCTACAAGTGGATTAAGAATGAATGGAATGAAAATGGTGATAACATTTATTTATGGGATTTTTATAAGTATGAGACAGAAGGAGACCTTTATTTAAAGGAAGAATATGCTTCAAATCCAAATAATTCACACCCCAATAAAGAATTTAATGCGAAGATGGCTAAAGTATTTGGAAAGTTTGTGATAGATGTAGCAGGTAATGAGGTGGAGAATGTAGTGGCAGAAGTTCAGGAATAAAGGAAAATATCGGAAAGAAAATAGAAAAGGCGTGGCCAAAATGGTTCACGCGGGAGTGTAAACTAAACTCTGTCTGATTTGATTTAATAATAGTTTCAAATTTACTTTTTTGTTTTCAACTCCCAAATGCTTTTTTGAAACCGTGGAGGAAACAAGCAAGGGCACCGAGTATCGGTGTTTATATACCCTTGATTGTTTCTGTCACGGTTTCTTTCTTTGCGTTTGAGAGTTGGATATTACAAGCTCAAAGGCATGCGTTCACCAAACTTAATGTGTAATTGCTGTGATGTAAGCGCCCAGTTTGATAGTGGCATCGTCCACTTCTTAGCAATGTTTTTGGTAGCTAAATAAATGAGTTTGAGTAATGCCGTATCATTGGGGAATACACCCTTTGTTTTCGTCACTTTCCGCACCTGTCGGTGAAAGCCTTCCACCGGATTTGTTGTGTAAATTAAACGGCGGATGTGCTCGTCATAATCAAAATAAGCGGTTAGCTTTTCCCAGTTATTTTTCCAGGAACTAAGCACAACCGGATATTTAGCTCCCCAGTGGCTATTTCGGAGTGACCAT
>DIYS01000132.1 GCA_002429115.1 Saccharicrinis sp. UBA6048
GACCCAGAATTTGGTTCTGATCCTCGCTTTGGTCTTTTTAATCTCCTTATTTATGATCTTTAGAGAGGTAATAATGTGGTACTATAAAGTCAATGAACGGATTGAATTGCAAAAGGAAACAAATCGACTATTAAAGAAGCTTGTAAAAGACAAGTAAACAGGTCGTTATTATTTTAGGATTAGAGGAGCTAGAAACAGTGCCTCTTTTTTTGTGTGTTTTCGGAAATAAGGGGAAATAAAAAGCAATAGTCGGCAGAATTTAGGGGAATATCGGGGGAAATACCGCCCTTTAAAAGCAAGAAAACCCGCGCAGTCATTAACTTGCGCGAGTCTTCCAAGTGATCCCGAAGGGACTCGAACCCCTAACCTCCTGGGCCGTAACCAGGTGCTCTATCCAATTAAGCTACGGAACCGATTTTTGTGCTTTGTTTGTGAACCATTGTTCTCAAATGCGTTGCAAAATAAGGCCTTTTTTTTCTAATATGCAAATGAAAAAACGCTAAAACTTAGGCCTGATAAGCCATTCAGCACATTATCAAAAGTTTATAAATAAAAAAAGTGCCTGATTTTTCAGGCACTTATTATTATAGTCGTTTTTGCGAGGTTTCTTACCAGATTGTCGCACGCATTTCAGGCGCTATGTACAATGCAGCGTCCTTACTAATGTTGAATGCATCGTAATATTGCTGCATATTTGGTAGTGGACCATTCACACGGTTGATACCCAATGAGTGAACGTCTGTTTTAGTGCGTCGCAATATCTCCTTATCACGAATATTTTGTGCCCATACACGCGAATATCCCAGGAAGAAACGCTGAATATCGTTAAAACCATCAATATCGGCAGGCTGTTCTTTACCGGCTTTCGAATTCTGGTAAGCCTGATATGAGATGCTTAATCCACCAAGGTCAGCAATGTTTTCACCTAATGACAACTCACCATCGGCATTCGTACCAGGCAATACTTCAATGGCATTAAACTGATCAACCAATAACTTAGTGCGTGCATTAAATCGCTCAGTATCCTCTTTAGTCCACCAATTTTGCAGGTTACCGTCTTTTCCATACAAACGTCCCTGATCATCGAAACCGTGGGTCATTTCATGGCCAATTACTACACCAATGGCACCGTAGTTAACCGCATCATCACCATCAAGGTAGAAGAAAGGAGGTTGTAAAATAGCAGCAGGGAATACTACTTCGTTACCAACCGGGCTATAATAAGCATTAACGGTTTGTGGGTTCATGTGCCACTCATCCATATCAACCGGCTTACCAATTTTCGATACGTCGTGGGCAAATTCAAACGCATTACTTGTCCACACATTTTTAATGTATGAATCAGGGGTAATGTCTAATGCCGAGTAATCGCGCCACTTATTTGGGTAACCAATTTTCACACGGATAGCTGCCAGTTTTTCATGAGCAGCCTCTTTAGTTTCAGGGCTCATCCACTCCAGCTGGTCAATACGCTGTCCGAATGCAATACGCAGGTTCTCAACAAGATCGTCCATGCGTGTTTTTGCAGCAGGAGGGAAGTACTCAGCTACAAACAGCTGACCAACCGCCTCACCTAAAGCATCGCTGGTAGTGGTAAGCACACTTTTCCAGCGTGGCTCAATCGCTTTCTGACCCGAAACAGCTTCTCCATAAAATGCAAAATTAGCGTTTACGAAATCATCGCTCAGGTAAGCTGCTGATATCCGCAATACAACGGACGATAAAAAGGCTTTCCAGGTATCAATACTTTCAGCACTGTACATTGCGTCCACGGCTTTAATAAATGCAGGCTGGCTTACGTTGATATCGCCTGGCTCAGCCACATTGATGCCAGTAAAATAAGTTGCCCAAGGAAACGAAGGAGCCATTTTGCTTAATCCGGCAACATCCACTTTGTTATAGGTGGTATGAGGATTGCGGTTTTCAAGGCGCGAGTTAGATGCTTTAGCCAGAGCTATCTCAAAATTCATTACAACTTCTGCTTGTTTGGCAGCGTCGTCTTCATTCGTTCCTGACAAGGCAAAAAGCTTCGTCAGGTAGGTAACATAAGCCTCTCTTAATCTAACAGATGTTTCATCGTCTTCCAGATAGTAATCACGATCAGGCATTCCTAATCCGGCCTGGTAGATGCCAGCAATGGTTTGTTGGCTGTTCTTCTGATCGGCCGATGAATAAAAATGGAATAAGGCTGGTATATTCATCTTCTGAAGCAGACTCACCATATTCGCTACAGCTTCTTTTGAATCGATGGCATTAACGGCTTCCAACAGAGGCTTAATAGGCTCATAACCTGCAGCATTAATAGCCTCGGTATTCATACCTGAGTTATAGAAATCACCAATTTTCTGTGATACACTGCCAGCTTCTCCCTTTTCTGCTGCCGCTTTTTCAACGATGGTACGAACTTTAACTTTGCTGTCCTCAGCTAATTTATCAAAGCTTCCATATCGGCTTTTATCGTCTGGTAGTGGATGTTGTTTCATCCAACCGCCATTGGCATATTGGTAAAAATTCTCACCAGGATTGGCAGTTAAATCCATATCCTCAGCTGAGAATACAGGTTTGATCAGTGTTTTTTTTTCAGACTGTTTTGTTTGACAGGAAGTAAAGCAGACGCCTACCGCTGTACAAACCAGTAACCAATTCTTCATTCGCATAGATATATTTTTTAGTTGTTTAATGTGTGTGATGCATGGATGTATCCAGCGGCTCAAAATAAATCAAAAGGCATCAATGTACAAAGGAATTCGATATGATTGATTTCAGAATATTTATCTGGTGATAAAAATCAATTCATGTGTATAAATAATTGTATTTCAGTGCCATTTAACTGCTCGTAATTACCTCCGTATTTCTTTTAACAAACTTTAGCAGAAATTCGGATAAACAAATCTTAAATAGGCTTGTTTGAATTTTTGAAAATTGCAATGTCGAGATTGCAATTGCGACTGAAACATTTTGATAAAACAGATTGTTTTAATCATGGTATTTAGACTAGATAAAAATAATAACAATAAAGAATAAATTCTGGCATATGTCAACATTTGAGATTTTAATGCCCAAAATGGGCGAGAGTGTCGAAGAAGCAACCATCACCAAATGGTTTGTATCAGAGGGCGACACTGTTCAGGAAGACGATGTTCTATTAGAAATAGCAACCGATAAAGTTGATTCTGAAATTCCATCACCTGTAGCGGGAACAGTTAAGGAAATTAAGTATCAGGTAGATGATGTTGTACCCGTAGGACTGCCTGTGGCAGTAATTTTACTTGAGGGAGCTGAAGATACTGCCGAAGAAACCCCAGCTGCAGCAAGTACAAGTGCAGAGCCGGTGACGGCACCAGCTGAAGAGCCTGCTGTTTCTGCCGGATCAGATACGATTAACAAAGATTCTGATCGCTTTTATTCGCCATTAGTAAGAAGTATAGCCAAACAAGAAGGAATCGGTGTTGAAGAATTGGAGTCAATTCCGGGCACAGGTAAAGATGGTCGGGTGACCAAAAATGATATGCATGCCTACCTTGCTAATCGAGGCCAGAAACCAGCATCTACACCATCACCACAAACAAGTGTAAGCAAACCGCAACCTGCAGCTGCTCCGGCACCATTGCCAGCAAAAGAGCATAAAGTGCATGTTTCTGTTTCAGCCAATGATGAGATTGTTGAGATGGGACGTATGCGCAAACTCATTGCTGACCATATGGTGATGTCGAAGCAGGTATCGCCACACGTTACCAGTGTCGTAGAAGCTGATGTAACCAATATGGTACTTTGGCGCACGAAAATGAAAGATGCTTTCCAACAGAAGTATGGAGAGAAAATTACCTACATGCCTATTATTACTGAGGCTGTAGCTAAAGCATTACGTGATTTCCCTGGGGTTAATGCCTCTGTAGATGGCGATAATATCATCCTTCGCAAGAATGTAAATGTTGGTATGGCTGTATCATTGCCATCAGGCGATTTAATCGTACCGGTAATCAAGCATGCAGATCAGAAGAATCTGGTTGGATTGACGGGTGATGTAAACCGTTTGGCAAACGACGCTCGTGCCAATAAACTATCACCGGATGATATTCAGGATGGTACCTTTACAATTACCAACTTCGGATCGTTTAAAAATATTATTGGTACGCCAATTATTAATCAGCCTCAGGTGGCTATTCTGGCAACTGGTTCAATCGAAAAGAAACCAGCCGTCATTGAAACACCGACTGGTGATGTAATTGGTATTCGTCATAAGATGTTCTTGTCATTATCATACGATCATCGCATTGTTGATGGTGCACTTGGAGGAGCCTTCCTTCGCCGTATTGGTGATTACCTGGAGGCCTTTGATATTAACCGCGAAATTTAAATTGTACTTATGAAGGTGTTCAAAAACAAAATTTGCCAAGCGAGCTGATTGCCGAGCGTAGTCGAGGTAAAGTCGATATGAAATTTGACTAGTGTTGATTTCAAGAAATAATCACTTCGGCTCCGCTCAGTGAACTGATGCAAAGAGTTTTTTCAACATCATCATTTTTTAAAAGCTTATATTATGAGTGATATCCCTAAGATACATTCCATTAAAAAAACAGAAAAGGAGACATTATTGAAGTGGTACCGGATTTTGTTTTTAGGTCGTGTGCTTGACGAGAAAGCACCTAACTACTTAAAGCAAGCAATTGGTTGGTCGTATCATGCACCAGCTGCCGGACACGATGGTATTCAATTAGCTATTGGTCAAGTTTTCGATCGGGCCAAAGATCACCTGTTTCCGTATTACCGCGATTTGGTAACCAATGTTTCAGCCGGACTAACAGCTGAGGAAATTATATACAATGGTATTTCAAAAGATGCTGATGTTGCTGGTGGCGGACGCCATATGTCCAACCACTTTGCCAAGCCGGAATGGAACATCCATAATGTATCATCGTGTACAGGTAATCATACTTTGCATGCTGTCGGAATAGCGCGAGCCATCAAAACCTATGAAGCAAAAGGTGTGGCCTACAGCTCACAGGGTGAGTCCTCTGTTTCTGAAGGATATGTGTATGAAGCCATTAACGGGGCTTCGAAAGAGCAATTACCTGTAGTTTTTGTATTTCAGGACAATGGCTATGGTATTTCTGTTCCAAAGAAAGATCAGACGGCCAACCGTAAAGTAGCCAAAAACTTTGAAGGATTTAAGAATCTGCGCGTTATGTACTGTAATGGTAAAGACGTATTTGATTCGATGAATACCATGCTTGAAGCTTCTAAGTGGGCTGAGGAAAACCAAAAACCAGTGATCGTTCAGGCCAACTGTGTACGTATTCATTCACATAGTAATTCCGATCGTCATGAGCTGTATCGTGATGATAATGAGCTGGGTTATGTCAAAGAATACGATCCATTGGCAAAGTACCGTCGTCTGTTATTACGCTATAACCGTATCACAGAAGATGAACTTAAAGCCATTGAAGAAGATGTGGCGGCAGAGGTAAAAGTGGCGCACCGCAAAGGAATGGCGGCACCGCATCCAACACCGGAGTCCATTCATGACTTTGTGATACCGGAGCCTTATGTTTCTGAAAAATATCCGGAAGGCGTTCATAATTATGATGGTGAGCCACAGAAGTTAATTCAGGGCTTGAATGAAACTTTGAAAGCAGAATTCCGTCATAATCCGGATACTTACATTTGGGGACAAGATATTGCCAATAAAGATAAAGGGGGAATCTTCAATGTCTCTAAAGGGATGCAGCAGGAGTTTGGCAAAAAACGTGTGTTCAATGCACCGATTGCCGAAGATTTCATTATGGGTACGGCCAACGGCATGGTACGTTATAATAAGAATATTCGTGTTGTAGTTGAAGGTGCCGAGTTTGCTGATTACTTCTGGCCAGCCATGGAGCAGTTTGTTGAAACTACCCATGAGTACTGGCGTACGAAAGGTCAGTTCTCACCAAACATCACAGTGCGTTTGGCTTCAGGTGGTTACATCGGTGGAGGACTCTACCACTCACAAACCATTGAAGGTGCTTTGGCAACATTCCCGGGAGTTCGTATTGTTTATCCTTCATATGCAGACGATGCAGCCGGACTGCTTCGTACTTGTATGCGCTCCGAAGGTATGACGGTTTTCCTGGAGCCTAAAGCATTGTATAATGCACCAAAAGCCGCAACTCCAATTCCTGATGACTTTGAAGTACCGTTTGGAAAAGCACGTACACGTCGTGAAGGTGGTGACTTGACCATTTTCACTTATGGTAATACAACACATATGAGTGTTGAAGTAGCTGACCAATTGTCAAAAGAAGGTTTAGGCGAAATCGAAGTGATTGACCTACGATCAATATTGCCTCTTGATACTGAAGCGGTTATCGCATCAGTTAAAAAAACATCCAAAGCCTTGGTGGTTCATGAAGATAAAGTGTTTGGTGGATTTGGTGGCGAGATAGCTGCACAAATCACAGCTGAAGCTTTTGAATATCTGGATGCTCCGGTTAAAAGGGTTGGTTCAACCTTTACGCCTGTAGGGTTTAATCGTACGCTGGAAGCTGCAGTATTGCCAAATAATGAGCGTATTATGGATGCAGCCAAAGAGCTATTAGCGTATTAATTCTTTACAATGCACTAGCATGTAATCATTTAATTTAGACAAATGAAAAAGACAGGTATATTTTATAGTTTCAGATCGGTTAAAACAGCTCAGCAGGTAAAGAAAATTAATAAACTACTTAAGACTGAAGCAGAAGCCGTAGATATAGATATCGCTACAGGTGAGGATTTTATGAAATTCACTAATTATATTCTTGCTGTACCAACCTGGTTCGATGGTGAATTACCTAGTTATTGGGACGAATTTTTACCATCGGTTGAGGATGAGAGTTTTAAGGGTAAGAACTTTGCCATCTTTGGTGGTGGAGATCAAAAAGGTTATCCTGAGAATTTCGTAGATGGTATTGGCCTGATGACCAAGTTTATCGAAGAACGTGAAGGCAATGTGGTTGGTTTTACCTCTACTGAAGGTTATGAGTTTGAAGGTAGTGCCGCTCAACGTGGTGATCAATTTACAGGGCTCGCCCTCGATATTGAAAATCAAGCTGCACTCAGTAACGAACGTATTGAGAACTGGGTAGCAGATTTGAACAAGGAGTTTAAATAGAAGATTCTTAAAAAGTTAAGATTACAATCAATATCAAATTAAAAATCAGTGAAAGAGCGCAGTTTACTGAAGTAAATGAGCATTTTGAAATGATCTTTAATGCAGAAATTACGAGTAAGGGAGCTTTTTCTAAGGTTTCTAAATACTAAAATTGATATTTTTCACTCAATAAGGATGGCTTTCTAGTCATCCTTTTTTTATGCCAATAAGTGGCTAATCAATATTCTGACACCAATACCAATAAGTAATAGCCCACCAATAAATTCAACTTTTGTTTTAAAAATACTACCCAACTTATAGCCAATGGTCTGGCCGGTAAAGGCGAATGCAAAAGTAATCAGACCAATGATTAATGCCGGAAAGAAAATCTCTACATCAAGCAAAGAAAAGCTGATTCCTACAGCTAAGGCATCAATGCTCGTAGCGATTGCCAGACCAATAATCGTTTTATTACTGTAGATGTTAATGCAGTGTGCTTGCTCTTCATGCTTAAATGATTCATAGATCATTTTTCCACCAATGAACAATAACAGGACGAAGACAACCCAATGGTCATAATCGCTAATAGTCTCTACAAAACTTTGTCCAAGTGCCCATCCGATAACAGGCATGCACCCTTGAAATAATGCAAATACAAAACTTATGCGACAAACTGTTCCAAACTTAAATCGAGATAAGGATAAACCTGCAGTGATCGATACCGCAAAAGAATCCATTGCAAGGGCACAGGCAAGAAGAATTAATGTGACTAGTTCCATGTTCAAAAAAATATGTGCGAAAGTATATTTTTCAAATCACATTCAAAAACCTTTTTTATTTATCAATAATTAACGCCATCAGATTTTCGTTAAATCATTGACATTATATTAGGGATTGTAATTTTTCAATCGAAGATTTTAGCTAAAAATCACATTCTATTCAGAATTATTTTCATTCTCGGAAGAGAAAACGCTACCAGGATTACAGAATTAAATTGACATGTGTAATTAAAGATTTGAGAGTATAAAGTGTGTACAAATGTAATATGTGGGATAGGAGAGGTGAAATTTACAAATGTAATTACAAAAGTAAATCAGGGAGTAGCTAAACTATCGCAGAATATAGATAGGATTGGAAATTATTTACAAGATTGAGTTACATATGTACATTTTAAATTATACATATCATTCCGGAATCTACAGCCTATATGAAATTATACAACTTAGCAAATAATGACGTTATATACCTATGTATCAATACTTAAAGTAATTCAAATAAAGTAAAACTTGATGCATGTATGCATAATTATACAAATACTGTATTTATAAGCGATTCAACTACCTGCGGATTAACCATAAATGATTGTAAATCAGTCGATAATTGTATTTTAATGAAGTGTGCATTTAAGTAATGCAGAATGAATTGGTTTACATGTGTTTACGCTTTCGCACAAATAGACTTTAGTGGCTTTAAATGTATTATTACGAAACATGACTCTACTAATGAATACCTGCTAGTAACTCAATAACACAGCAATTTATAGGGGTAGTGTAGAAGTAAATGTTTAAATGGATAATTAGGGCTTTCTAGGCTTTAGATGTATTATTAAATAGGCTTGATAAATTATGATAATACATTTACAAATGGTAAAAATTATCTCCTCAGCTATTTTGTTTTGTAAACAAGTAATATTACATTTGTAGTCAATCGAACTAATACATATGTAAATCCTAGTGTTGTTGATTTATCGATCGCTTATTACATATGTAACTTACAAGAGTATTGTTAGCTGTAAACAACAAATTAAGAAAGATGAAAGAACGAATTGAAGCCATTATTAAACACTTACAGTTTACACCATCTCAATTTGCAGATGCTATTGGGGTGCAACGTTCAAGTATGTCACACATTCTTTCTGGTCGTAATAAACCTAGTTTAGATTTCCTATATAAACTGTTAGATAAATTTTCGCAAATAAGTGGTGATTGGCTGATTACAGGTAAAGGAACTATGCTATCGGATACTACCAAGGCAATTAAACAGCATGAACAATTGCTTATTCCAACTGAAGAACAACAAGCACGTAAGCCATTAAAAGTACCTCAAATAAGTGCTAAAACCCCTAAAAAAGAAGACTTAAAAGAAATGGTGGATAAGCAGGAGGAAGTTTCGCAGCCCGCGCTGGCTAAAGCATTAATTCATAAGCAAGGCGAGAAAGAAGTAGAGCAAATTGTAGTCTTTTATACCGATAAAACTTTTAAGGTATATCAGCCAGATTAAAAGGAATCTGTATTAAACACTATTTTAAGGGATAAAAGAGGCAGGTGCAGCCTGGTTTATTAAGCACTATCTACCTTTATTTATCTGATAATTATTCATTCTTTTTTGATATCTTTGTCCGGAATTTACACTATTTACAAATGTAATTTCAATTAATTGTACAATCGTAATTTGTTAATATATCAATGAAGAAGTACATCGACGACTTTAAAGTCGTTAAAAACGAGCGTCTCAATCATGAGTATATTGTACTCACCCTTAAACACCCGGGGAAACTGCCAGAAATGATGCCTGGACAATTTGTTGAAGTGCGTGTAGACAATGGACCAAATACTTTCCTTAGACGTCCTATTTCCATTCATGATGTTGATCCTGAAAATAATACCATGAAACTTCTGGTTCAGGAAATTGGAGAAGGAACCCGCCTGATGGGAAAATTACAAGAAGGTGATAACTGCAATCTGGTATATCCTCTGGGTAACAACTTCTCATTGCCGGAAAAAAAGCGTGTGCTTTTAGTAGGTGGCGGATGTGGTATTGCTCCTCTATTATTTATGGGACGCCATTTGAAGGCTAATGGTATAGAACCACAGTTCCTCCTAGGTGCCAGAAGTGCCGACGGACTTATTGGCCTTAAGGACTTTGAGCAACTAGGCGAAGTACATACAACAACGGAGGATGGTTCAGTTGGAACTAAGGGCTTTGTTATTCATCACCCGGTTATGCGCACTCAATCGCCTGAGATCGATCAGATTTATACCTGCGGTCCGGAGGCAATGATGAAGGTGGTAGCCAAATATGCCCGTAATCACAATATTAAATGTGAGGTTTCTCTGGAAAACCATATGGCTTGTGGCTTTGGCGCATGTCTTTGTTGTGTGGCAGATACTATTGATGGTCATAAATGTACATGTACTGATGGACCTGTTTTTGATTCAACTTATTTAAAATGGTAGACTTAACTATAAACTTAAACGGATTACAGCTAAAAAATCCGGTAATGACAGCATCCGGAACTTTCGGTTATGGTGAGGAATTCATGGATTTCTTTGATATTAGTCGTTTAGGTGGGGTGCTTGTAAAAGGTACTACACTTGAGCATCGTGAAGGAAATGCTTATCCACGAATGGCTGAAACGCCACAAGGAATGCTTAACGCTGTTGGACTGCAAAATAAAGGCGTAAACTACTTCGCTGAGACAATATATCCGCGCATTAAAGATATTGATACTAATATGCTTGTAAATGTGTCTGGCTCTACAATCGAAGATTACATTAAGACAGCTGAAGTGGTTAATGAGTTGGATAATATCCCTGGTATTGAGCTAAATATCTCTTGTCCGAATGTTAAAGAGGGAGGTATGGCTTTCGGAACCAGTTGTTTATCGGCTGCTTCAGTAGTTAAAGCAGTTCGTGAGGTGTATAAGAAGCACTTAATGGTTAAGTTATCGCCTAATGTTACCAATATTGCTGAAATTGGTGTTGCAGTTGAAGAAGCCGGAGCTGATTCAATTTCTCTGATCAATACATTATTAGGTATGGCGATTG
>DIYS01000199.1 GCA_002429115.1 Saccharicrinis sp. UBA6048
CCTTTTTTGGCAATGGCACAAGCCGATTTGGATCCGGCACCACTTAGTAACGAATGCCATATTCAATTAATTGATCTGGCAGATAAGGAGCCACTGGTAGGTGCGCATATCTGCGTTGAACTGGCCGACGGCCGGAAAGTTTATGAGGTATCCGATTCAGAAGGAAAGGCAACTTTATTATACAATAATCAAAAAGCAGGAAAAGTGGCCATTTCATCCATAGGATATGCCACCACATTTCTGAAATTGGAAGACATTCATGAGGGAGCCGTAATACCTGTTAAGTCTGATGTGTTTAATATTGGTCAGGTGGTGGTGACAGGCTCAAACGAGCCAACGCCAGTGGATAGTTCCATTTATAAAGTAAAGTTGATTAGTGAAGAGAAGATTCGTCAGTCAGGATCGATTAACCTGAGTGAATTACTGCTGACTGAAGCTAATATCCGCATGTCTACCGACCTGGTGTTAGGTAGCCAGATAGAAATGTTGGGCATGAGTGGTCAGAATGTGAAAATAATGATTGATGGTGTGCCTGTTATTGGTCGCCTGGATGGAAATGTGGACCTAAGCCAGATTAACCTGGCGAATGTTAAACAGGTGGAAATTATTGAAGGGCCTATGTCGGTGGTGTATGGTAACAATGCATTGGCAGGAACGATTAATATCATCACCAAAAAGAATTTTTACCACGAATTAAGTGGACAAGCCAATGCCAATGTCGAAAGTGTTGGACGCTACGTTGGTAATGCCAGTATTGCGAAACGAATGGGGGCACATGCCATTTCGGCCGATGGAGGCTACGAGCACTTCAGTGGGGTTGACTTTGATGAGAGTACACGGCAGATGGACTGGAAACCAAAAAAACTATATCGCTTTAATACCAATTATGGCTTTAACAAAGACGATTGGCAGGTAAATGCACGCTTCGGTTTATACAGCGATGAGTTGCACAACAAGAGTAATTTGTCAGGAACAAAAGTGTATGATACTTACTATTATACCGACCGTTACGACTTTAGTCTTGGGGTTAACAAGCGATGGAAAGATGATAATTCATTGGATATAATGAGTTCTTACAACTTATACGATCGCTCATCTCAAAGTCTGACTAAAGATTTATCAACCCTCGATGAGAACTGGGGCGAAAAGGAATCAAGCCAAAAAGCAGGGCAGAAAATGTTACGTGCCATCTATAGCCAAACGATTGTGCCTGATAAATTATCATTTCAAGGGGGTGCCGATATCAATATTGAGTCAATGGAAGGGCCGCGCATTGCAGGAGGAGAACAAGAGATAGGAGACTATGCGGCATTCATTAATGTAAATTACAACTTGCTGCCTAAGCTTGAGATTCAGCCCGGACTGCGTTATGCTTATAATACGGACTATGATGCACCATTGGTTTACTCTATTAATACCAAATGGAACCTTGCCGATGGTTTGAATTGGCGTTTTTCTCTCGCCAAAGGATTCAGGGCGCCAAGTGTCAAAGAATTGTATTACGAGTTCGTCGATTCAAGTCATGAGATCTTTGGTAATCCAGACCTGGAGGCAGAGTCGTCATACAACTACAATACTTCCATTGATTATACATTGGAGAACACCATTCACAGTTGGCGCATCAATGCATCGGCTTATTACAACGATGTAGAGAATATGATAACGTTGATTCAGGATGAGAATAGTACCAAATATATTTATGATAACATCGCTGAATACGAAACAACAGGGATCAATATCGACCTGAATTATGGCTATAAAAAACACCTGAGAATATGGGCCGGCTATGGCCTGACAGGGCGTTATAACAGTTATACCAAAGCGAATGGTTCTGATAAGTATAATTTGACGCATGATATATTTGCCGGTGTCAACTTCACAGAGCCAAAGACAAAGGTGGTGCTGGCGCTCGATTATAAATACAATGGTGAGTTGCCTTACTTTTTTACCGATGCCGAAGGACAAATCAAAGAGGGCCATCAGGAAGCTTTCCATACAATGAATGTATCCATAAGCAAGAACTTTTTTAAGCGCCGGCTGCAACTGACAACAGGTGTGAAAAACCTGTTTGACGTAACTACAGTCAATCGTGTGAGCGGTGGTGGCGGTGCTCATTCCGGTGGCGGAAACTTGCCTGTGGCCTATGGACGTTCATTTTTTATTAACCTGACATACAAATTCATTAAATAATTCTAACAATAATAAATAATCAAAAATGAAAAAGTTATTATTCGCATTTGCACTGGCTGTAACAGGTTTGGGTTTTACCTCGTGTGACGAAGATGAAAAAATCGAAGTGAAAGATTACGGAATGAAAACCTTTGAAGCGGATTTGAAATACCAAAAAGATGTTGAGCATGGTGAGGTTGCTTATAAACAGCAGACTTTTATGAAATTGGGAGAAGTTGCACCAATTCATGTAGGTACGTATGGAGAAAATACCTGGACTGGTTTTAATATGGTACAAGATCCGGAACATGATGAATACAATGTCACCACGGATGTGACAGGTTGGGACCTTGCCTTAACGTATTATACGGCCAAACAAGTTGATATAGGTGGAGGAAATATGTACACGGTTGCTCCAACAGGTGCGCTTATTAATACCTCTGCTGGCATTGAAGTTGGACTATATGAGTATTCAGAAAGTAAAGAAGTAAATAAGATAACCGAAGCATTCGCTGGTTTATCACTAACTGATGTTTCATCTGTTGAATATGAAAATAATATTGATGTGATCGGTTATGGATGGAAATCTGTTGATACATCTACAGGACTATATACGGTATTTCCTAATATGTTTTATATAGTGAAACTTGCCAATGATGAGACATATAAAGTACGCTTTATTAGCTTTCATGGAGAAACGGTAGAAGAACGTATCATCAAAATGGAATATGCATTGATGCAGTAATTAGAACCATACACTACATCGATTAGTGTTCTCCCGTTCCCTGCCAGAGTATACACTCTGGCAGGGATTTTATCCCGCTTGTCTAAAATAAACAAATGAACAACTATCCTTACAATAAACGAACGGTCGAAATGAACATCAGCGTTTTGAATAGGAATAAAGAGTTTGATGTACTCTTACATAACTAACTTATGCCTCCTGCCTTAGAACTTAAAGAACTAAAAAAAACAAAGGATACGAAATGAAAAAGTACCTCATTGGGATTTTAATCTCCATCGTAGTTATCGGAACCGGCTACAGTACATGGAGTAAATGGATCGCCCCCACAAAAGTGGCATTGATCAACTACCCCGAGTTTATGTCCACAAAAATTGCACGATCAGTTGATAATTTCTTTATCGATGTGGATGTGTATGACCAAAAAGAAATTGAAAAGCTAGAACAATACGACATGTTGCTGGTGTTTGGTATGGGCTTAAAACTCACGGCTGAACAGGAAGCCTACGTCAAGCAGGTGGGCGAAAAAGGAACAGGCATTTATTTACAGTCATCGACGACTAAAGAACTGGAGCTAACCAACCTGGAGGATAGTATTAAAACCACTGTTAAGGTCTATCTGGATAATGGGGGCAATAAGAACTATGCCAATGTGCTGCGCTATATCCGCACGGATATTGTCGGTAAAACAACCTTTGTAGAAACACCGGAGGAGCCCTTGGAAATTTCATCGGATGTTTTGTTCCATACCGATGAAGATGTGGCTTTTGAGAAGGTGGCCGATTTTGAAGCCTATTGTCAGAAAGAAGGCTTTCATAAAGAGGGCCAAAAGAAAGTAATATTCTTTACGAGTATTCCCGGCCCGTTTAATGCGAATCGCGACCACCTGAATAGCCTGATTGAAGAGCTTGAAAAACGGGGAACCAACATCTATCCTGTGTCGGGTTTTCGGGGACGATTGAATTACATGAAAGAAATTAATCCCGATATGATTGTCTACATGCCACACGGACGACTCTCTATGGGAGGCTCTGCACCACTTATCAACCAATGGCTTAAAAAGCAAAACATACCTGTTCTTTGTCCTGTTACTGTTCATCAGCGTTACGAGGATTGGTTAAAAGATAAAAATGGGATGATGGGCGGACTCTTAAGTCAAAGTGTCACCATGCCTGAGTTTGACGGAGGTATTGTACCATACGCTGTTTTTGCCCAGTATAAAGATGCCAATGGCTACCTGATTTTTAAAGCCGTTCCCAATCGTCTTAAAAAGTTCGGACAGATTGTAGAAAATTACCTGCACTTACAGGATCAGGATAATGCCGATAAAAAAGTAGCATTCGTATACTTTAAGGGGCCTGGTAAAAGTTCCTTAACGGCAGCAAATATGGAAGTGCTGCCATCATTGCACAATGTTTTATTGCGCATGCAGCAAGCGGGCTACAACCTGGGCGACTTGCCAAAGGATTACTCAAGTTTTCGTGACATTGTAATGAAAAAAGGTCCCGTACTGGGAACCTATGCCGAAGGGGCTTTCGATGAGTTTCTGGCAAGCGGGTATCCGGAACTGGTGAATGTTAATGATTACAAGCAATGGAGTAAAGCCACCCTCCAGCCGGAAATGATTACCGATGTGGAAGAGCGTTATGGCAAGGCACCGGGCTCTTATATGGCCGTTTATAAAGAAGAGCAGGAATACATCGCTGTGGCTCGTGTGCAGTTTGGTAATGTGGTGCTATTGCCGCAACAAATGCCGGGTTTGGGTGATAATGCTTTTCAGCTGATCCACGGCGCCAAGGTAGCGCCACCACATACTTACATTGCACCTTATCTGTGGATTCAGAACGAATTTAAAGCCGATGCATTATTCCATTTCGGAACGCACGGTAGTGTTGAGTTTACTCCGGGTAAGCAAATCGCTTTATCCGACTACGACTGGACCGATCCATTGATTGGAACCACACCGCACAATTATGTCTACACCATCAGCAATATTGGCGAGGGCATGATTGCCAAGCGACGCAGTTATGCGGCTCTTCAAACTTACCTGACGCCGCCGTTTATGTCAGCCAATGCCATGGAATCGAAGCAGATTCTGATGCAAAAGATGAACCAGTATACCACAGCCAAAGGGGCTTTGAAACGCGAATATGCCCTATCGGCTAAGAAGATGATTGTTGACGAAGGCATGCACGATGAACTGGGTCTGGACGATAATGTTTCTGTTCCTTATTCAGGTGAAGAGATGGTTCGTATACTCAACTTCCTGGAGGAACTGTCTCACGAAAAAGTAACCGGTGGTTTATACACAATGGGCGAAGCATACACCAAAGAAAAACTGGACGAAACTGTGCAGATGATGCATGTGGATGAGCTGGCTTACCACTTGGCGGAATTAGATGTGCAGAATGGATCGGTTACCCGTGAAGAGCTGCGTGACAAGGTGTTTTTCAGAATGAAGTACACAAACCCAAGTGATGCTTATGTTGCTGAAGTGATTAAAACCGGAAAAACCGGGTCGGTACAGAAACGTATTATTGCTTCGACTGATTATCAACGAGCTTTGGCTTTTAAGGAAGATCGGGAAAAAGCCGCACAAAAGCTGCGTGTTCAAAAGATTGCAGCCATGAAGGCTAAAAAGGAAACGCCGAAAAAGCATCATGGTGGTGTGAAGAAAGGACATATTGAAACGGCAAAGAAAAGGCATCCGGGTGCAGATAAGAAAAAGGTAGATGCTAAATCAGGCGCTACGCCAAAGATTGATCCGGCCGATCCGGTTGAAGAAGCATTCGCTGCGGCAGTTTTCAATGTCGAAAATACCTTGCTTTCTATCATCAGCAAGAGGACTGAGTTAAAGAATAGTCCTGATGGTGAAATGAAGAGCATCTTAAACGCACTGAATGGTGGTTATACGGCTCCGTCACCGGGAGGCGACCCTGTAGCTAACCCCGAGAGTGTGCCGACTGGTCGTAACCTATTTTCGGTTAATGCTGAGCAAACACCAAGCAAAGAAGCCTGGAAAGTAGCCCAAAAGCTGGGCGACGACTTGCTGGCCGACTATCAAAAGAAACACGGCAAGTATCCTGAGAAGATCAGCTTTACCCTATGGGGCGGTAGCTTTATTGAATCAGAAGGAACCACCATTGCGCAGATTTTGTATATGCTGGGTGTGGAACCCATATGGACACCACGTGGCAAGATGAATGATCTGCGTTTGATGACCGAAGAAGAACTGGGGCGCCCACGTGTTGATGTGGTAGTGCAAACATCAGGTCAGCTACGCGACTTGGCAGCCTCACGATTGATCATCATTAATCGGGCTATTGCTATGGCGGCAGAAGCAGGGGAGGCGGAAAACAAGAACTTTGTAAGCAAAGGAATAAAAGACGCCGAGAAGCTATTAATCGAAAAAGGATTCTCGCCAAAAGATGCCCGTGCATTGGCCGGACAGCGTGTGTTTGGTGGAGTTAATGGCAACTACGGCGCATCCATCATGGGCATGGTCGAAAGCAGCGACCGCTGGGATAGCACCCAGACAGTGGCTCAAACCTATATTAATAATATGGGCGCGGTTTATGGCAGTGATGAAGAATGGGGTGAATTTAACGCAGGCGTTTTTGAAGCTGCCTTGTTAAATACCGAAGCAGTGGTGCAGCCACGACAAAGTAACACCTGGGGCGCTTTAAGTCTCGACCATGTCTATGAATTTATGGGCGGGTTAAACCTAGCTGTAAAAGAAGTGACCGGTAACGATGCAGAGTCGTATTTTAACGATTTCCGCAATTCGTCCAATCCACGCGTTCAGGGTTTAAAAGAAGCTATTGGCGTGGAGAGTCGGACCACGCTGCTCAACGAGCGATACATTAAAGAGTATATGAAAGGTGGCGCATCATCGGCGGCTACTTTTGCTGAGACTTTCCGCAATACCTTTGGATGGAATGTGATGAAGCCTTCGGTCATTGAAGAGCGCTTGTGGAATGACTTGTACGATGTATATGTGGAGGATAAGCTGAACCTCAAAGTGCATGATTTCTTTGAAACAGAAAACCCGTATGCTTTGCAGGAAATGACCGCCGTAATGCTGGAAACGGTGCGCAAAGGCATGTGGAAGGCAACACCTGAGCAGGTCAAAGCCATGACACAGCTGCATGCTGAATTGGTGAAGAAACACGAAGCAGGGTGTAGTGGTTTTGTGTGTGATAATGCTAAGCTGCGTGCTTTTATCAACGAACAACTGCCGGCCGATATGCAACAGGCGTATCAGAAGGAAATTGACAAAGTTCGTGAAGCGAAGAAACAAGCCTCAGAAGATAACGTGGTACTTAAAAAAGATGAAAAGGTAAACCCACAGCAGGAAGCTGACTTAACCATGAGCTTTGATTTGAAAACGGTTGGTGGAATAGCGCTGTTAGTGCTTGTTCTGATCGTTTTATTTATCCGAAGAAGAAGGAATAGAGCTTTGAGTGATGAGAATTAGCTTAGATATCGACCTTAACTATACATTATTTCCTCATGTGTGAATAATTATTCAGTGGAAGAATGACGACGAGGGCGTTCAAAAATATAATAAGCATCCGTTCACTGAGCGTAGTCGAAGTGATTATTGATTGATAATCAGCAATAATATAATTCGATCTCGACTACGCTCGATCAGCGAGTATAGTTTTTGAACACCCTCGTTAATCTTCCCTCAGAAGCTAAAAAATATGCAAACACTCGTAATAACACTATTTATATTAGCCATAGTATCCTTCTCGATTCAGTTGCAGGTGATGCGCAATCGTTGGTGGATGGGAGGATGGTTGTTGGCGATAGCTGTTTTTGTTTATCTGATGCACCACTTTGCTATTGAGCAGAGCTATAAGGCATTTCGCGAAGCATTAACCAACAGCAGTCTGATGATGGATTTTACCGTGCTGCAGGTGATAGAAGCCTTGGCCGGACTATTACTGAGCATATTCCTCATTCGTTCGAATTACAACGAACCGGTGAAGAAGTTTTTTAAGTATGCTGTTTACCTGCCGGGTATCATCATCTTTCCGGCATTGTTTTACCTGGAGAGTATGTTGTTTTTACAGATGCATGGGGTTGATTTTAAGGTGCTGGCTTTATCAATTGCCATCGCTTCAGTGATTATCATCTACCTGATTGGTTATGGTTTTAAAGTGCTGATACCGGAATTCGATTTGCAGCTGGAGATGAAATTTATCGTTCACCTTCTGCAATTGGCTGGAGGTATCATCTTATCCGTTGTGATGCTCCGCTTGCCTGTTCATTCAGCCAATCAGGAGGTCACACTGTTGCCATCCGTGGTGTTATTGGCAATCGTTGTGGCGGGTGTTATTGCCGGAGTGTTTTGGTTTCAGGTTAAATTAAAGAGAATTAGGAAGGAAGTGAAGAACTAAGAGTGAAAAGTTAAGAGTGAAGAGTTTGGGGGTTTTGGGTTTTGAGTTCAGGGTTCAGAGTTTATTTCATCTTCTGACTATAGGCTGTATGTTAGAGTCAGCTGATGAATACACCAACGAAAAGAGGTGAGTTCAGAGTTCAGTGTTACGAATTTATTTCATCTGCTGACTATAGGCTATATGTTAGTGTCAGCTGATGAATACACCAATGAAGAGAGGTGAGTTTGGAGTTCAGGGTTTCTGGTTGCTTAATTGCTGATTCATCGAATCGCTAAACTGCGAAATCACCCTCCCGGACTCCTGACATAAAAAGAACAAGCTGCAAATAGCTAACCTCTAATCACTAATAACTAACCACTATTCATTTAAAAAGAAACAAATTAAAACTAAATACAAATGGACGAAATAACGAAAGTACTTTATTGGATTTCAACCGGATTAATGGTGCCGGTGATTGTGCTCTTACTGCTGTTTTTTGGACGTGCACTGATATTGGTCGGCACATTTTATAGCTATTACATTCAAAAGCTAAAGTTTAACAAGCAGATGCGCTCGGTGTATGATGAGCTGACCTCAGAAAATGTACGATCTGTCATTGACGATGTCACCATATCAGAAAAACTGATCAGCTCCATCTACCTCAATAAATTGATGAAGGTAAAAGCTGAAGACATCTATTACGACAAAACACTCAACGATTTTGAAATTCAATGTCAGAAAGAATTAGCAGGCAGTCAAACCTTAGCCAAGTTAGGGCCAATTCTAGGACTGATGGGCACACTGATACCGATGGGACCTGCCCTCGTCGGTCTGGCATCCGGCGATATCGCCTCCATGGCAACCAATATGCAGGTGGCCTTTGCTACTACTGTCATTGGATTATTGATAGGTGCCGTAGGCTTTATTGTTCTGCAGATTAAGCGCCGTTGGTTTGCCGCCGATATTAACAATCTGGAGTTTGTGGTGGAGTTGTTAAAGAAAGGGAGTCGTTAGACCGAGGACGGATGACCGAAGACGGAGGAGATTTTTTGTGAGTTTTGGGTTCAGATTCCTGAGTTTTGGGTTCAGCGTTCAGCGTTTTGAGTTTATTTCATCTGCTGACTATAAGCTATATGTAAATGTCAGCTGATGAATGGATAAATCGAGTGAGTTTAGGGTTCAAGGTTAATCTCATCTACTGACTTTAAGCGATCTGTCCTTGTCAGCTGATGAATACACCAACGAATAGAGTTGAGTTTTGAGTTCTGAGTTCAGAGTTGGATAATTGCTAATTCGTCGAACCGTTAAACTGCTTAATCGTTTTCCCGGACTCCGGACTTGCAGCTCCGGACTAACCACTAATCTCTAATAACTAACCTCTAGCAACTAGATAATAACCAAGCTGCCCATCGCTATCACATAGCAACTAGCAGCTAAAAGCTAATTATTATGCGTCGTTCAAAACGTTTTTTACAAGAAGAAGATATAGACCCAATGGCTACCGTTTCCAACCTGTTTGATGTGGCAATGGTGTTTGCCCTGGCACTGATGGTGGCCCTGGTGGCTCGTTACAAGATGACCGAGATGTTCTCGAAAGAGGATTTTACCATGGTGAAAAATCCGGGTAAAGAAAACATGGAGATCATCACCAAGAAAGGCGAGAAGATCGATACCTACAAAGCCTCGGATGAATCCAGTTCGTCGGGTAATAAAGGCAAACGGGTAGGGGTGGCCTATCAGATGGAAAATGGCGAGATTATTTACATACCAGAGTAAAATAAGTTGATAGTGAATAACTAAAAGTGAAAAATGAGGTTCAGGGTTCTGAGTTTGGAGTTCAGAGTTCAGAGTTTGGGGTTCAGGGTTTATTTCATCTGCTGACTATAAGTTATATGTAAATGTCAGCTGATGAATACACCAACGAAGGAGTTGAGTTTTGAGTTGGTTAATTGCTGATTCGTCGAATTGCTAAACTACTTAATTGTTTTCCCGGACTCCGGACTCACCGCTTCGGACATTAAAATATAACCAAGCTGTTAATCATTAATAACTAACCTCTAGTTTCTAAGCTCTAATCCCTATCAGCTATAATTGTCAAATCGCTAATCTGCTTAATCGTCAAACTGTTGAGGAGCCTTATCGTTATTGAAAATCTTCCCTTTGGGGAAGCCTGCTTGCAGCAGGCAGGTGCCGTCAGGCGATGGGGGAGAAAGTATACTTAATTAAGCTATCAAGTCGCTCTCCCGGACTCCGGACTCACCGCTTCGGACTTACAACTAAGCAAGCTGCTAATCATTAATAACTAACCACTAATCATTAACCACTAATCTCTAATCACTTAAAATTAAAAAACCGCCTCAATAACAATATTCTGCTTATTAAAGCTGATCTCATCACCAGCCTTTGTGCCTTTCAGTGCTTGCCCGATGGGTGAAGCCAGTGATAAGGCAAAGTAATCCTTGTCGTCAACCGATACCTTGCCCAGTGCCACCGAGATAAAGTAATTGCCTTTATTGGTGAGAACCAGGCTGCCAAATTCAACCGACGAATACGACGCATTCACATCTATCCGTGACAGGTCTTTTTTAAGCTGCAATTGCTGATTCAACTGAACATGTTTGTTATTCAGCTCGATCTGCATCATCTCACGACCTGTCTCAAACTTATCGCCGGCACTGCTCTTGGTATCATTCTTCATCGAGTCTGACACGTCAGCGATAGTTGCCTTAAGCGCTTCAAGTTTACCGTCAATAATCAGGTTAAGTGCGTTGATGATCTTGCTTTTTGTATCAGGCATTCTTCTGATGGTTTAGTTGTGTAATGATGACTTTATACAAGGCTTTGGTATCCTGAAATAAGTGATCGGCACCGGCATTCAGGAGCACCTGATCAGCTAGTTTACCGGTATTGACAGCCAATGTGAATAAGCCGGCTGCTTTGGCCGATTCAACACCCATTGGGGCATTCTCCACCACCATACACTGGTCCTTAGGCAGGCCGCTGCGCTCCCAGGCGATGAGATAAGGCTCCGGATCTGGCTTGCCATTTTTAACATCGGCACCACTCACAATATTAGCCGCCTCCATACTGAAGTGGGCATGCAGCTTTTCAACCAGTAATGGCTGTTTCGAACCAGTGACCACAAACACCTGTAGGCCTTTCTTTCTCAGCTCAGCAATCAACTCCTGCATCATTGGTAATATCGGGGCTGTGGGGCGCTCACCCATCAATTTTGTTTTAAGGGCATACACCGCTTCCTGCTCTTCAAGCGTGGCCGTCCGGTTCAGGTATTTCTCAAACGCAATACGAATGGTCGAAAAGCCGGTTCGTCCCTCATGCATATAGGCCTCCTCTGCCGGAAAGTCAATGCCATATTCCTTTAAACTATGTATCCAGGTATATTCGTGGTTGGGCATTGAGTCGTAGAGCACACCATCCATATCAAAAAAGACGGCTTTTATGGTACTGCGAATTGTCATCAGCGATTGTTTTCTGCGAAAATAGTAGTTTTCACTGTTGAAGTACAAAGTTGTACAAAAAATCACGTCGGTTAGACGTGATTTGCTCTTTATGATGACTTAATGAACCGCCGTATACGAGACCCGTACGTACGGTGGTGTGAGAGGTTCTCCGATAGGCTATTGGCCTATCGACAGCCTACTCGATTAGGGGGTGTAATTAAAGATTGTTTTCTATTCGTTTGTCAACTAACCATTCTTTTAACTCAGTAATAAAGGAATGCTGCTCCTCATTTATTGAATATGAATGTGCTATCTCATTTCGAATATTTTCAAGTTTTTGCATCCATTTAGTTTTTTCGTCTTTACCACCTCTTATTTTTTCTTCTCCTGGTTTAGTCAGTGTCTTTTCAAAAACCTCACTCCAGTTTTTGCCATAGGTTGCTATTGTTCGGTAGTCAATGATATGTAGACAGTCCCATTCTGTTTTTTCTTGATCGGGATCTTCGATTTCTCTATTTTTCTGTAAAGCAAGTAATGTTGCTTGTTCTTGAACTTTAGGATGAACACCTTTTTTAAACCAAGTTTTATTACCGTAGTAGTCAACTAGTTTCTCTTTTACTAATCTATTCAATTCAGTCTCAATCTCGCCAATCATACTGTAAGAACTTTCTACCAAAGTTTGTTCTCTGTCTTTCCAGTAATTATCTAAATCTTTAGGGTTAAAATCAGGTCGAGATTCTCTTGTCACTCGCTGAAGTATTCTCCAGTATTTTGTTCTGCCTGCAGTTCCATAACTCTTTTTCATGCTTAACCTGTCTTCTTTTGATAGATCTTGCATGTATTGAATTGCTGGATCTAGATAATAAAAGAGTTCGTCCAATGTTTTGTCAGGTTTATCTTGTTTCGGAAGAATCGAGTCGCTTTGTTTTAGGTGATCAACTATATCACTCGATAATCGAATAATGCTTTCTATACCGACATTAACAGCAAGGAAACCATCTTCACTTTCTCCAAGCGACCATATTTCAGGCAATTTGTCTTTGAAATATTGAAAAACACCCTTTATAAATGGAAGGAATAAATTATAAGTATCTTGATTATTTCCTAAGTAAAAAGTACCATCCTCTTTGATTGATGTTTTTGTAAAACTGCCAAAATAGTTACTTCTATCAAGACCAATTCTTATTGTATCAATTGTAATACACCTTGTTGAAGTTTTCTTATTCTCGCCAATTATAACTCTGTCAAATAGTGGCGAATCTAAATCCTCGCCTAAGTCCTGAGCTATTTGAAGTTTAAGAGCTTTTACTTGTTCATCAAGGTTCGCCGAAACCCAAAGGAGATCCGCATTTAGTGTATTTCTTAAATTTTTCGGCACTGCTTTTTGATTCTCGTTGATTTGCATGAACAGCTTTACCTGATTTTCTCTTTCTAGATTCTCAAACGCAACTACCGGAATTGTATTGGTATTTTTGTATTCCGAATTAGCGTAACCATATAAACGGTGTTGACCATCAATTATATAAGCTGAACGATATTTTTGAGGCAAATGTAATATCCCAAGTTTGGATAAACATTCATTACTTTGATTACCAGCAAAGTCAAATCTTAAAGGTTTTTTACTATCAATACTTACAATTAGTGAGTTAGGGAAGTAGCCTCCGCCTTCAACAAATTCTTGCACAGATTTTAATCTTGATTTTTTTATCAATCGCTGGTAGGTTGGCATTAGTTTCTTATTTGCCTTATTTCTATGCAATACATATCCTAATTTCAGAAGTCTTTCTGGCTCAATAGAAAACGAGTAATATGTCAAACCGCCCATTTTCCCTTTAATTGCTGGAATTTTATTATCCATTTCAGGTACTGTTTGACCTGAAAAAAGAAAACCTAATAATTGAAATCTTGCTGCAACACCTAGGTGTTTATTTAACTCATCATAGTATTGAATCATCTCATTGTCAAAATGAATGATGTCGTAATTCCTTAGTCGTTCTGTGTCTGGTCCAGATAAGATGTAATTGTTTGTTGCTAATATAAATTTGATTTTGGGCTTATGTCCATTAAAAATTTTATGAATTGTTTTAATAAGGCCGTCTTTCTTTCCTCCAATCGCCTCAATTGTTTCTTTAAAATTTCCCTTTTTAGGTTCTCCGGCGGTCGATTTACATTCAATTAATAACACGGTTTCCTCATCTGCAGCAAATACGTCAATTTGCTGTGTCAGTTCACTGTCATTTGAATAGTTAAGTTTGAAATTGCGATCTTCATTTAAAAATTTAAATCCTAATCCTGCAAATGTAGCCCACACTTTATCCTCAAACTTCTGATCTTGAGGTTTAGGCTTTTGTAGTCTTGTCTTTGTTTTGAATCTACGGTTTATTTCCCAACCTTGTTTTGTAAAGTCTTCCTCCAATTTTATTGGAACACTTTCATATATGAACTCTGATCGTCTCTTTCTTAAGTTGGACGGTATTTGTTTTTCAAATACCGTATTTTTCTCTAAAAAATCGGTTAAATCATTCATTTTTGGGTTAGTTAGATGTTGGTAAATATAAATTCGGTTATTTGTCCTCTTTTAGCTTTGAGGCCACCAATTAATGAGGCTCTTGGTAACTCAAGTTTTTTATTATTTATCGAAAAAATCTCATCAATTTTGGAGTGAGCGGCATTAGTTAATATGTAATATGCACCTTTGTTGTTAATTTCTTGGATAACCTCTTTCAATTTATATTGATCGTCAAGAGAGAAAAGGTTTTTATTGTACTTTATAAATCCATTTTTATTATGGGAAACTGTGTAAGGTGGATCAAGAAAAACTAAGTCTTGTTCTTTAATTCGCTCTAGGACAGAAGTAAAGTCATCTGTCAATAAATTTGATTTTCTTAAAGACCTACTAACGTCTATTAAATTTTCAGGTTCTAAAAAGTTTTTTGTTCTGTGGCCGTAGGGAACATTGTATTCTCCTTTTAAATTCTCTCTGTAAATACCATTATATGATGTTTGATTTAGATATATAAATCTTGCAGCTCTTTTATACTCATTACGAAACTTGGTACTTCTTATTTTGTAATATTCTTCTTCTGTGTTTTTAAACTGTTTTAAAGTTGAAATAACTTTCTCAACATCATCTTTAACACATTGGTACGTTTCGATTAAATTGGGATTAATATCAGAGAGAAATGATTGATTTTGTGGTTGTAAATGAAAAAATATTGAAGCTCCACCGAGAAAAGGCTCATGGTAGTCATTGAATTTCATTTCATTGGTAATCAAGTGTAGGTGTTTTATCAGCCAAGATTTACCTCCTGCCCATCTTAAAAAAGGTTTTATATTTTCTGTTTTTGCTTCAATCATGAAAAATATTTTTAGTAAAAATACTAATAATCAATAAAGGAACGAAGCCCTCATTTTTATGACCCCTACTTCTTTATATCTCCACATCAATACAAGATATTTTTCCTATATACATCATTTACCGGCCGATACATACAGTATATTGGTTAATATCAGCACCTATATGCAGATGCATCTCTAAAATTTTTCCCTTTTTAACCACCCTATATAACTCCCACATTATCCCCGGTCAGGGGGGCGGCTTTTTCTCGATTAGTGAGCGCTAAATTATAATTTTTACTGTAACGGCCATCAACATGTTGATGAAATTTCGTATTCTGTTGATGAATAATATTTTTATGGATAGGAAAGTAATGTTTAACCGAGGTCTAATGACAATTTTGAGTTTAATGTAAGATTCGTCCGCGGCACTGACAGCATCGTCCGCCTGACTGTCACATTGATACTCTTCGATGTAAGAGGCGTCCGTGACATTGTCAATATCGTGCTCTTGACTGTCAGATCGATACTCTTCGATGTAAGAGGCGTACTCGGCACTGTCAGTATCATACTCTCGACTGTTACATCGATACTCTTTAATGTGAGATGCGTCCGTGACACTGACAGCAGCGTGCTCTTGACTGTTACACCGATATTCTTTAATGTGAGATGCGTTCGCGGCACTGTCAACATCGTACGCATGACTGTCATATCGATACTCTTCAATGTAAGAAGCGACTGCATAACTTTTAATGTTGGTATTAATTCCCCCTTAGCGCTTTATTTTTTTAGAATAGTCATTGAAGTTGATCCCCCTGAAAAGCTACTCTTTACCGTTATT
>DIYS01000194.1 GCA_002429115.1 Saccharicrinis sp. UBA6048
TCTAACACATCACTAATCGATTTTCCTTTGTACCTCACTTCGCAAGTCTCCCTGTTGTATCGACGACCGCCACAATCAGGACATTCCACCATTACATCCGGTAAGAAATTCATTTCAATCACTTGCACTCCACCACCTTTACACGTCTCACAGCGGCCGCCAGCAACATTAAAAGAGAAACGGCCTGGTTTATAAGCCCTGATCTTAGATTCAGGCAACTCTGCAAATAATTTGCGTATCTCATCAAAGATCTTGGTGTAGGTAGCAGGATTTGATCGAGGCGTTCGGCCAAGAGGTTTTTGATCAACATCAACGACTTTATCCAAATGCTCGATACCTTCAATAGATATATAAGTAAGTGGATCTTTAACCGCATTATAAAAATGTTGGTTCAAGATCGGATAGAGCGTTTCATTTATTAAAGTGGATTTTCCACTGCCAGATACCCCGGTAACGCAAATTAGTTTGCCTAACGGGATATCAACATTGATATTCTTAAGGTTGTGCCCTTGTGCTCCTTTAATACGTATTGATTTACCATTTCCTTCCCGTCTGGTTTTAGGTACATCAATTTTCTTTTTACCCGTTAAGTAATCGGCCGTTAAGGAATTACTTTGTAAAATCTCCAGTGGTGTGCCATGCGCAACTATCTCTCCACCATGCCTTCCTGCATGAGGCCCCATATCCACCACATAGTCAGCAGCCATCATCATATCATGATCGTGCTCAACAACCAATACTGAATTGCCTGTATCTCTTAATTGACTGAGTGATTCAATTAATCGGTGATTATCTCTCTGATGAAGACCGATACTTGGTTCATCGAGTATATAGAGAACATTGACTAGTTGTGAGCCGATTTGTGTCGCTAAGCGAATACGCTGACTCTCACCGCCTGATAAGGTCATTGCACTCCGGTTGAGGGAAAGATACTCCAAACCGACATTGATAAGAAAACCTAAGCGATTACGTATTTCTTTAAGGACTTCATAACCGATGGTTTTTTGTTTTTCGCTCATGCGTTTCTCAAGTCCCTGAAACCACTCATGCAGCAAGCCTAAATCCATATTCGACAACTCGGCAATGTTTTTAGAGTCGATTTTAAAATGAAGCGCTTCCTTGTTAAGGCGCAGACCATTACATTCGCTGCAGGTGTTGTTTTTAATAAACTGGTTGGCCCATTTGCGGGCTTTCATTGAAGTGTCGTTGTCCTGCTGATCCAGAATGTATTTTATCACACCTTCAAAACTCAGGTAATAATTTGATGATCCTCCAAGTGGTGTGTTTTTTAATGTCAAAGGTTCGCTTGAGCCATGCAAAATTGTGTCCATGGCTTCTTCCGGAATATTCTTAATTGGTGTATTGATGGTGAAACCATGTTTTTCCGCAATTGCTTCAATCTGCCAGAAGATCAGGTTGTTTTTGTACTTACTTAATGGCACAATACCACCTTTTTTAATGGTTGAATTGGTATCGGGAACAATTTTATCGAAATCAACTTCGTCAATGGTTCCGATGCCTTTACACTTTGGACATGCGCCTTGAGGCGAGTTGAACGAAAAGGAGTGAGGCGCCGGCTCATTATATGAGATGCCAGTAGACGGACACATAAGCTGTCGACTGTAAAAGCGCTGTTCATTCGTATCCTTGTCAATAAGCATCATGATGCCTTTACCATGCTGCATGGCAAGCTGAATGCTTTCCTTAAGACGTTTGGTGTCTTTATGAGAAACGGCAAAACGGTCAACCACCATTTCTATAAAGTGGTTTTTATAACGATCCAGTTTCATGCCATGAACGACTTCCTGAATTTCGCCATCCACTCGCACATGCATAAATCCTTTCTTGCGAATTTGCTCAAATAGCTCCTTATAATGTCCTTTTCGACCTTTAACAAGTGGAGCAGCAATGTATACCTTTCGATCTTTAAACTGATCCAGAATTAGTTGCTGAATCTGCTCATCGGTATATTTGACCATCTTTTCACCTGTGTTGTATGAAAAAGCTTCACCAGCCCGCGCATAAAACAGACGTAAAAAGTCATAGATCTCTGTAATGGTGCCAACTGTGGAACGTGGATTTTTACCGGTCGTTTTTTGCTCGATAGAAATAACCGGGCTCAAGCCTGTTATTTTATCAACATCAGGCCGTTCCATATTACCAAGAAACTGTCGAGCATACGCCGAAAAAGTTTCAATATAGCGGCGCTGACCTTCCGCATATATGGTATCAAATGCGAGCGATGATTTACCACTGCCACTTAAGCCAGTGATAACTACTAATTTATTTCGGGGAATACTGACATCGATGTTTTGAAGGTTGTGAACACGTGCTCCATATACATCAATTTGCTCTGTTTCGTCTATCTCTTTGGTAATTTCTTTGCTTGCTTCTTTCACTTTCATCCACTTAAGAACAGCCAAAGATAATTATTAGTTCGATGGATATGAAGCAAAACTTACCTACAATGATTGATCGTAAACGTAAGAAATACAAGCCAGGATTTTATTCGAATATAGAAAACCAC
>DIYS01000062.1 GCA_002429115.1 Saccharicrinis sp. UBA6048
CAATAAAGCGTATAAAGAGTAGTAAAAATAGGTGGAGGACTATCTTTCTTTCGTAAACTATCAAAATGCTGCAAACCACCATCTAAACATTCTGAGATAATGGCTTTACCTAAAGTGTCTAATGTGTTATTATTCATATTCTATGGATTTACTCCGTTCCACGGGGGAAATGCCCAATGTATATCATTTACCTTAGAATCTTGTATAAGTAGTGTTGACTTGCCTAGTCGCTCACCGTCTATTATTGTTGTAATAAAAATTTTATCTTTTACCCTATAAAAAACCTTTTCATCACTAACTAAAAGTATCTCACTATCCCCATAATCAGTTTCCCAACTTATATAAGCATTAGATTCAATATTGTACAAATACAAACTTCCTTTGGAATAAAACTTATAACTTTCATCAGCATCAAAGACGGATACATAAGAAGGACCATATTGGGTTTTTTCTTTTAACCAATCATCTGCACTAAAAACCAAACTATGCCCTTTAGTGTTTTTATAGCCTTCTCGCACCATACTGTTACCGCCTAGCCATTTATCATACGATTTAACGCTCACAATACTTGTCTCTACAATGAAATAACTCCATGCATTACGACCTTTGTTAAACACTCTTATCTTAAGCTTATTCCAATTAGGATGATTCTCCTTTTCATACAAGTACAACACTAGAATTTGGCGATTATTAATCAATACTTTACCTGCATAATAGTTTGTTTTTATTTCAACGTCATTTGGTAATTTATCAATGTAATTAGGTTTATTAAAATAGTTCTTATTAGCAGGAATTCTTAATGTATTATTCTCAATATCACCCTGTAATAGCAGACCATCATTATTATTCTTTAATAAAAAATAATTACCATTAGACACTATATTACAATAAACCTCAGGAGTTACCTTTTTTATTTCTCCAGATATTGGGTTGAAAGAGCAGTAGATAAGCCTCGGATGACTCCCATTCTTCGGAAGTCCAAAATTACTGTATTTTAGTATAATTTCTAGTCCATTATTAATCCAGGCAGAGTTAATCGTTTGATAATAAAAGCTATAATCAATCCCACTATCATGATATGTAGATGGAATAAGCGTACTACTTTTTGCACCTTTTGATATGTCATAAAGAATCAAACTGTAATCTTTGAAGTTATTATAGTTATTTCTGCTAAGCTTATTCCCTGCCATACAAATCACATATTGAAAATCGGGGTAACTCCTTAAAAAATTTAAATTCTGAAGAGAATCAGTTAACACGCACTCCTCTATTAAACTATCTCCTTTGACTTTTAAGACTGCCGAAGTATATATTTCTCTCGGGTTAACTGGACGGTAGATGTAGTCTGGAAAACCCGCTATAAATCTAACTTTATTACTAAATTCTTGACTAAATCCTATTTGAATAGCCAAATAAAGATTTACTAACAATAATATCAATTTCATTTTTTCCTTTTTTTTTTAATAATTAACATCACCAACCTGCTCTGCCAGATATATCTTCCACATAATCACGACCAGTTGAGCCTTCTTTATCAATCTCCCAATAAGGCAATTCTGGTGGCGATTCCTGATTATTACCCTCAATAACTGGTATAACTAAAATAAAATAATCAGCTCCTCCATTATAATATTTACAAGCAAAAGCATCTCGCAAGGTTCGTTGCCCAGCTTCTGGAGCATTGCTTGCAACAAACGTTTCATTATTTGTATTGTTACCTGCTACTATCTCTGTAACAGTTGTGTTTTCTTCTGACGCATCAGGACTATCTATAATAATCATAGAATACGAGTCTTGTGATAATTCCGGGAATTCTTCCTCCCACGCAGCTAATTGATTAAGAGCATTATTCCATCGTGTATTGGCTACACTCAACTTTGCTCCATTAAAAAACTCGATGCCTTTTCTTACGTTTGCCTGCCAATTCCAAAGTTCATCAGGACTAGGTCCATATCGATTATTAAATGCAGTTAAATACCCATAAGTACTTCCAATATTATCTAATTGTTTCATTCCCCAGCCATACGGTGGACCCCAATTGGGCATTCCTGCAGAATTATTAGTTGCAGAAGGCGTACCGTTATTAAATTGTCTAAAACTAGATTCTTGTCGTATCATTTTTGGTACATACCAACCATCTGCATCTTGTAATGTATTCACATAGTTATGAACTTCTTGTTCTGTAGGATTGGGGCCCCTAATATAGAATACTAAGGTATCCACAATATTTTGTTTTTGCTTAAAAATAAGATAACCTGTACCACCTCTAAAGGTTGTTCCAAAGTCTACATCCCATATATCACCACTATTCACATCGTGCCAGTCTGTATTTGGATACCAACTTACATCTTCTCTAACATGTAATTGTTGTCCATTATATGTTTTATCTATATTGTATTCAATTTTCAAGCGCAATTTCAAATCTTCACCACTACAAACAATTCCGGCTCTAATATCTGGCATCTCAGGAGTAGTATTAATAGTAAATACATTTCCTTCATTAACTTCCTCTTCTCCTTCATATAACTTCATTTCATAATCTTTTTCAATAGGAGTTGTTAGAATGCCTAAATGTTCTAACCACTTATCTTTCGTATCATCACCGGCAAATTTCTCAATCTGCATTATCAAAGATGGATCCGATTTATCGGCACCTTCTTTAAAAAAAGCAATAATCAGATATTTTGTAAATGTCTCGTCACAATAGATATACTTGATGCGATCTGTTTCTTCCAAAGTTTCAGAATCGGTTACCGTAATTTTCTTGAGGTCTGAAACAGCTCCCTTTGACGCATAAATAGCTACCGGATAGTTCTTTTCTTCAACTGAAAAACTACCAATATAAATCCGATTGGACGAAAGATTTATTGAAGCTATTTCTTCATCATTACCCGCTTGTTGTATTTTATCAAAAACGCTTTGTGCAATCTTATCTCCACTGTAGGTACCAATATTCCAACTGTCTATAAATGATTTCTCACTTGCGATCCAACTATCGGATTCATTGCTAGTGTATTCTAAATTAATACTTTCAGCACTCCCCGCCTGTTCAATTTTGCCTAAATAATTCTGATTACCTTCCTTATTGTTGTCGAAAATATGATTAAACAATTTCGCATACTTTTTACTAAAAAATTGCCATGTATACGCCCCTTCCTCCTCATCATACGCATCAAAGATGATTGTTTCGGGGTTGTGTATGAGGTCCCATTGGTATTT